>CAZWRA010000014.1:6227-30894 GCA_964635995.1 uncultured Candidatus Saccharibacteria bacterium | reverse complement strand
GTCAGTTAATCTCTCTTTTGTTACTTTGGCGGTTCTGTTTTACCCCCATACCCCCGTCCAGTTATTAAAAATTAGTTTGCTAGATATTAAGATAAATATAAATCTCATTTAATCCACTAACTCAATTGTTATAATAAATAACTTAATAAACTCAAAATGACAGAAACTATTCTCCTTATTTGTAGCCTAATTGTTATTGTCCCAGTACTTATGGTGGCTATCGGAATTTATAACTTAAATCGAACGTTTAGAGGATTAGAACCGCTAAGCGGCCCTGATGCATTAAACAACATGATTAGAGAGCTACTATCTTCATTTAAAAAGAAGCGAACTAAAAGTAAATCTGATGTTAAGATTAAACAAACTAATGTAGAAGACGCTGAATTCCGAGAAAAATGACCCCAATGCAAAGACAATACAATGATTTAAAGGATAAGCATGCAGATGCTATCTTACTTTTTAGGTTAGGTGATTTCTACGAAGCATTTAATGAAGACGCAGAGATTATTTCAAATGTACTAGGTATAACATTGACCGGTAGAGAGAAGGAGGAAAATAGAATCCCAATGGCTGGTATTCCTCATCACGCATTAAAAAACTACCTACCTAAACTAATAGAAAATGGTTTAAAAGTTGCCATCGCAGATCAAGTTGAGGAAGCAGTACAAGGTCAGTTAGTAGATAGACAAGTAACTAGAATTATTACTGCTGGAACTATAATTGATGAAGATAGCCTGGAGAGATCGAAAAACAATTATATAGCTTCTGTTATTTTTGAAAATAATACTTTTTATATTGCATTTGCTGACATTACAACAGGAATATTCAATGTTTTTGAAACACAAAATAGTAATATTGCCATTAATGAAATAAAAAAGATAAATCCATCTGAGATACTAATAAATAAAGATAACCCTATTACTAAAGAAAATTTTTTTAGAATTGAGGTAATAAATGAATGGGATATAAATGAGAATTATGAGACCCTTTTAAATCATTTTAAAGTTAAAACATTAGAGGGTTTTGGTTTTGAAAGTAATGATAAAACTATAAATGCTGCGGGAGAATTATTAAGATATATTAAAAATAACCATAAAACAGATCTCTCTCATATTATTTCAATTCAAAAATATAATTACTCAGATTACATGCAGCTTGATGATGAAACTATTAGAAATTTAGAACTTTTATACCCATTGCATACAAGCGGATCGCAGAAAGCAACTGTATTCTCAATTTTAAATAAATGCATGACTTCAATGGGGCAAAGATTATTAAGACATTGGATAATTAACCCATTAATTAAAAAAGAATACCTAATAGAAAGACTAGATTCTGTTCATTATTTTTTTTAATGATCCAGCTTTTAACGACCAGATAAGAGAGAAACTATCTTTAGTTTATGACTTTGAGAGAATTGCAGGAAGAATAGGATTTAGAACTGCGAATCCAAAGGACTTAGTTGCTTTAAAGCTTAGTTTAATTCAGGTCTTAGAAATTCTGAGCAAGATAAGAATAACTGAAGAATTACCAACAAGATTGAAATTTCTAAGTGAAAAAAGTAATGAGACAGAAATTTTTAAAGTTATAGAATTAATTAATAAACCCTTCTAGATGATCCGGCGAATAATCCTACTGAAGGTTATGTAATAAATGATGGATTTGATAGACAAATTGATGAGTTAAGAGAATTAAAAAGTAATTCAAAAAAAATACTTCTGGAAATTCAGAAAAGAGAGATTGTGCAAACATCGATATCTAGTTTAAAGGTCTCATACAATAAAGTATTTGGCTACTATATTGAAGTAACAAGAACAAATGCTGATAAAGTTCCAACTCATTATATTAGAAAGCAAACATTAGCGAATGCTGAAAGATTTATTACACAAGAATTAAAAGAGATAGAAGAGAAAATTCTTTCTGCTGACGAGAAGTTAATTAAAAAAGAAATTGAAATTTATTCAGAACTACTTAATAAACTCGATAAATATTTACCTGAGATTTTAAATCTTTCGAAATTAATTGCTGAAATTGATGTATTAAGTAACTTCGGGAAAATATCCAGAGAGTATAGATTTATTAAACCAATAATAGTTAACAAAAATATTCTAAAAATTAAAAACGGAAGACATTTGGTTGTTGAAGAATTAACTAAGGATTTCGTTCCTAATGACACTGATTTTAATGAAAAAAGCCTTGTACACATTTTAACAGGCCCAAACATGTCGGGAAAATCTACATATATAAGACAGGTAGCATTAATAACATTATTAGCACAGGTTGGGTGTTTTGTTCCTGCGGATGAAATGGAGTTTTCTATTGTTGATCGAATCTTCACTAGAGTGGGTGCATCTGATAATTTAGCTAAAGGGCAGTCGACATTTATGCTTGAGATGGTTGAGACTGCAAATATTTTGAATAATGCCTCTGAACAAAGTTTAGTTGTTCTTGATGAGGTAGGTAGAGGAACAAGCACTTATGATGGAGTAGCGATTGCATGGGCAATTGTTGAACATATAATTCAGAACATAAAGTATAAAACATTATTTGTAACTCATTATCATGAGTTAATTCAGTTAGAAAAGAATTTTAAAGTTCTTGAGAATTTTAATGTTTCAGTAATTGAAGAAAAAGACAATGTAACTTTTCAATATAAAATTAAAAAGGGAGGAACAGATAAAAGCTATGGGGTACATGTAGCAAAAATTTCTGGGTTACCAAAAAGCGTTGTAGAAAGAGCAAATAATATTTTGAAAGATTTTGAACAACCTAAGAACAGTAAAAAAATAATCCAAAGACGCCTAATAAAATTCATCCTGAACAAATTGAACTAATCTAGAGGTTTAATAAAGAAGGTAATAGCTTTATCATAAATTTGTGCTAGTTCAAGTAATTCAATAATATCGACTCTACGTTCTCCATTTTCAATTTTCGAGAGATATGATTGATATTTACCTAATTTCTTCGCAACTTCTTCCTGTTTTAATCCAGCTTCTTCCCTTGCTAAACGTAGGTGTTCTGCAATAGTCTTATAAGAGATTTTTTGTTTATTTTTTTCCATTAGCTCCCTTAAAGGATTGCAAGTGTGATGTTTTTATTTTAGACTAAGGTCGTCGATTTTCCAAATTAGTAAATTATTTGTTAACCAAATAAAATGACAAATGACCTTGTAGCATATGAAGAGCTTCTGAAATTCAAAACAGGTATGAGTTCTAGCGAAGTATTTAGATTCCTAAACCATGTAAAATCACAAATAGCAGTGAACTGTAATTGTAGAGAAGATGAAATTTTTCTAGATTTAAAAAGAGATGAAAATAATGATCCAGATGCTTTAAGTCAAAGGTACATTATCTACGCAAAACATGCTTCAGAAGAAATAACCAATTTTATGAAGAGTAATGGTCCATTTTCGATTTACGTTAGAATGTAGTTCTAATAAAACTCAAATGTGGTAAAGTCTTATACAGATTTGGTAGAATACCCATATGAGTATTGATGAACGTCAACAAAAACTACTCCAGGCAATAATTAAGGAATTCATAGATACAGCTGAGGCTGTAGGTTCGCTTAGTCTTCTTGATAAATACCAGTTTAAATTAAGCTCGGCAACAATTAGAAATGAGATGGCTGAACTAGTATTTAAAGGATATCTTTATAAGAAGCATTCAAGTGCAGGAAGAATTCCAACAACAAAAGGTTGGAGATTTTTTGTAGATAAGATTAAAGCTGATGATGTAAATTATATTGATACAGACATAAAAGAAGAAGTAATTTCAAATTTAGTTAAACTCAGATACTCAAAATTAAACTTAATTAGAGAGGGATTAAACTTCTTAAGTCTTCTAACAAAAAACGCTGTTGTTGCGCTAATTGACAATAATATTCTTTACTCAGGTCTTTCTAACATTACTGAATTGCCTGAGATGAAAGAAGAAGATAATTTACATAGGATTTTGCAAATTCTCGAAGACTACTACACACTTTCTGATATATTCAATAAAAATAATAGAACAGGAGAAATAAACATTTTAATTGGAGAAGAAGAAACAGGTAGGGAAATATTTAAAAATTACTCAATAATTTATTCTGAAATTCAGTTTAAAGATTTTAGAGGCTTTATTGCTGTAATTGGCCCAAATAGAATGGATTATCAGAATGTAATTTCTGGAGTAAAGTATATTTCAGACTCAATTAAATTTATTGTAAATAATTGATAATAGGATTTTACTTTGACAGGTGATCTTTAATTTTCTTAACTATATCTTCAAGTTCATATTCTGACTTCACTAAATATTCTTCTACATTATACTCATTTACATTTGCATCTAAAAGATCATTAGAATCAAGATTTGTAAGCATTACGACTCTAGCAGTTTTCCCCCATTCGTCATTTCTCATTTTTTTTAAGCATTTCAATACCATCAACAACAGGCATAATAATATCTAATATTAATAAATCAGAATGTTCTCTAAGGGCAACATCTAAGCCTTCCTGACCATCTCTCGCAGTAAAAACTGCATAACCATCCGTTTCTTTAAATTCACTTTGTAAAGCAGACGAGAGTGCTGTCTCATCTTCAACTATAAGAATCTTTTTTGGAGCATTATCTATATTAGTATTTTAATTTATGAAATTATAGTATTAATGAAATTCTAAAACAAGATATTCTTGTGATCAGAGGGACTCTGGCTTATAATCCAATAGGAAGTAAATGTTAGCGGTTGCCTGTTTGTTTTTTTATTCAAATAGCAAACTGCTAATATTTCTTCAAAAAGAATATTTTTTACCCGTTTTCGGGATTTCAAATGAAGGAGATAGTTAAGAAAATTACTATCGCTGGAAAGGAGGTTGAAGTGGCTACTGGTAAGTTAGCTTTTCAGTCCCATGGAGCTATAAAGCTTACAATGGGAGGCACAGCTCTTTTTGCAGCAGTAACAGTAGATAACAAAGATAGTGACTTGGATTATTTCCCACTGTCAGTAGAATACATTGAGAAAATGTATGCAAGTGGAACAATTTCAAGCTCTAGATTTAAAAAGAGAGAAGGTTTACCAAGTGATGAAGCTACAATAAAAGCTAGAGAAGTTGATCATTCAATAAGATCATTATTTCCTAAAAGTTTTAAAAGAGCAGTATCAGTTGTTCTGACTGTTTTAGCTTATGATGGGGTTAATGACCCTCAAGCTTTGACAGTTTTAGGAACAAGCTTAGCAATGATGCAATCTGGGATTCCTTTTGAAGGTCCTTGCTCAAGCGTTGTTATAACAATAGATAAAGAAGGTGCATTTCATATAAACCCATCAGCTGAAGAAAGAGAGAATCTTGAAGGAGAATTTATTATCTCAGGAGTTGACGGAAGAACACTTTCTTTTGAAGGATGGGGTAATGAAATTAAAGAAGAAAAAATGGCTGAACTTTTAGATCTTGCAGATAAAGAAATTGTAAGTATAAACAAACAGCAAAGAGAAATAATGAAAGATATTGTTCCTTCTTTAAAAATTGATAAAAATGCTTATGACAATAAACCAGCACCTACAGAAGTAATTGAAGTTATTACAAGAGAATTCTTAGCAGATATAGAAGACGCAATGTTCAATGACAAAATAAATAGATTAGAAAGAATGAAGGAAGTGACACAAGAAGCGCTTGATAAATTTACTGATAGCTCTGAGGAAAACTTTAAAGGTACTGATGTTTCTAATGCTGTTGAGTATATTGCTAGAAAAGTACTTAGAAAGGCTGTTCTAGAGTATGAGAAGAGAATCTCAGGAAGAAAACTTGATGAAATCAGAGAATTAAGTGCTTCTATCGATGAGCTTCCTACTGTTCATGGATCAGCAGTATTTACAAGAGGTATGACACAATCTCTTTCAATTGTTACACTTGCCCCAAAAAGCAGTGAATTATTGATTGATGATATGGAAGGAGAGGATACAAAAACATTTATGCATCACTATAACTTTCCACCATTTTCAACTGGAGAATCTGATAGATATCGATATCACCCAGGAAGAAGAGAGATAGGACATGGAGCTATTGGAGAAAATGCTTTAAAAAACATGATTCCTTCAACAGATGTTTTTCCATATACAATACGAGTAGTATCTGAGATTATGAGCTCAAATGGTTCAACTTCTATGGCGGCAACATGCGCATCTAGCATGGCATTAATGGCAGCTGGAGTTCCATTAAAAGAACAAGTAGCAGGAATTGGAGTTGGATTAATTACAGATGATGAAGATGAATCTAACTATAAATTGTTACTAGATATTGAAGGAACAGAGGATTTTTATGGAGATATGGATTTTAAGGTTTGTGGTACAAAAAATGGTGTAACTGCAATTCAATATGAGAATAAACTTCAAGGAGTTCCTATTGCAATTTTAAAAGAATCATTTGAAGTAGCTAAGAAAGCAAGAATGCAGGTTTTAGAAGTGATGAATCAAGTTATTAGTAAACCTAGATCTAGCGTTCCTGAAAATGCACCTAAGGTTGAGACTTTAAGAATTAAGACAGATCAAATAGGAGAATTAATTGGACCTGGAGGAAAAAATATTAAAGAACTTGTTGAACAATCAAAACAGTATGGGAAACTTCCCGCAGATATAGATATTGATGATGACGGAACAGTAAGAGTTTCAGCAATAAATGATGCACAAATGTCTTTCTTAAAAAACAGCATTAAAAGTATGTTTGAAGAAGCTGAAGTTGGAAAAGTTTATGAAGGTTTGGTTGGAAAAATTATGGAGTTCGGTGCTTTTGTACATATATCAAGATCAATATCAGGCCTAGTTCATGTTTCAGAAATGTCAGAAGAATTTGTTAAGGATCCAAGAACTGTGGTTAAGGAAGGTCAAAAGGTTAAAGTTAAGGTTATTAAGATTGATGAAAAAGGCAGAGTTAATTTATCTATGAAGGGAGTAGATCAACCAAAATAATTGTGGTTTTTAAAACAACAATAGCTCAATATATTGAGCTATTGTTTTATTCGAAAGCTTTGTGTACATTAACTTAGTAGAATTGTGAATTATGGTAAAAAAGAATATAAGTAAGATCAGAGAACTTCTGACTAAGGAACAGACTAAGATTTGGGAAACAGTATTTATTCTAATGCTTCCAGCTCTACTTACTAAGATTCTAGGCCAGTTTTTTAACTTAGTGCTTGCTTCATTCTACGGGGTTGAAGATTCAAGGTTAAATCAGTTTCTTGTAGCAAATGCAGTGCCTGAGCTGTTGACAACAGTTTTAATGGTTGGGGCTGTAGGAACTGTAATTATTCCTGTATTAATATCGAGCAAAGAAGAGGATGGGGAAGAAAAATTTTATAGAGTATATAGTTCAATTTTAAATGTTTCTCTACTAGCTTTTACTGCAATTAGTTTATTAATAATAATTTTTGCTGACAAATTTATTCCTGCAGCAATTCATTTAACTGGTAGTGATTTTCTTAATACTCAGGCTGAATTGAATAATATTGCGAATATGATGAGAGCACTAATATTGCCTCAATTAGTCTTGGGTGTTAGTGTATTCATTTCTAGTGGACTAAATGTTTATAACAGATTCATAATTCCTCAACTTTCACCACTTTTTTATAACATTGGAAGACTTATAGTAATGTTTTTACTTGTGCCACTAATGGACTACAGTCCATGGGCTTTAGTTGTGGGTGTATATGTAGGAGTTTTTCTCCATCTTGGAGTTCCATTACCACTATTCTTTAATCTGAAGTTTAAATACTATCCATTCATAGATTTTAGAGACAAATATCTGCAAGAAATGTTAAAGCTAGGGTTACCAAGATTAATTGTTTTAGCTTCAGATCAAATTGGACTTATGATTAACAGTTTCCTATCTGTGGCATTTCTAGGTGGTCCTGCAGCCTTAACTTATGCTAAATCTTTATACTTAGTCGTACCTACATTATTTGGATACACTTTTTCATATGCATCGTACCCGACCATTTCAGTTTTTTTCCTAAAGAAAAAATATGATGAAATAAAAACACTAGTACAACAAAATTTAAATCAGATTATTTTTATGTCCTTACCATTTGTTGTCACCATTATGGTTTTAAGGGTACCAATTGTGAGGCTTTTCTTTGGAATAATCCCAGGCACTGAGCTATCTTTAGTTGGAACTTATCAAGTCGCTTGGATTCTTCTATTTTTTACCTTTGGGCTAGTCTTCATTACATCAAGATGGTTTTTATTTAGTTTATTTTACGCTGCTAAGGACACACTTATTCCTTCAATAGTCTCTATCTTTAGTCTAATTAGCGTAATTGTTCTTTCAATTTTATTTACAAATTTCTTGAGCTATAACGAAAATTTTGCAATCTCTACAATCGAATGGGATCCATCTCATTTTTTTGTAAGATCTGATCCAGCTTATAGACCTGGAGTAGGAGGTATATCATTAGCTATGAGTGTTACATATACTATCGAGTTTTTTGTTTTACTATTCCTCTTTAACTATTCAAAAATGAGAATAGGATTGAAAACTTTATTACTAGATTTTTCAAAAAAATTTCTAGCAGCATTTATAATGTTTTTATTTATGTATTTTACGTATAAAACATGGATTCCTTTAAGTTATTCAATACCTGAAAGTACAGATACAAGATTTTATTTCGGATCTACTACATTAAATTTACTTATGCTAACAACAATTACAGTTGCTCCGGGGTTCCTTATATACTATCTGATTTGCCATTACTTCAAGGTTAAAGAGCTGAGAATTTTACGAAAGTTTTTAAATCCTATATTTAGATTCGGAGGTTTAAGGATTAGATAATTTTGGTTAGTTTATTATTCAATTCCTTCCATTGTTCAATATTAAGTTCAGATGGTCTAATGGTCTCTGAAAGATTCATCCCTTGAAGTACTTCTAGAATATTTGAATACTTATTACTATTTCTTAAATTGTTTAGAAGAGTTTTCCTCGGTGAAGAAAATCCAATAGCAATAAGTTTTTCAATTTCCTTAATATTATTATCTATTTCAGAAAATGGTTCTATAAATAAAATTCCACCAGCAACCTTTGGCCGTGGTTCAAACTGGCCTGTAGGGACTGACTCAAATTTTTTTAGCTTAGAATAAAGATTAGTTCTTGCAGAAAGAAGGGTCATTTTAGGAGGTTGTGTTATGTAAGATTTTGCAACTTCATCCTGTACAATAAAACACATAGAAGATATTTTTATATTACCTTTTGAATTGTATTGAAGTAGTAGCATAATTATGTCTTTTGATATATTATAAGGCAGTGAACCGATAATTTTTACATTTGATGTCTTTACATCATATTTCTCTAAAACCTCATCAAAATTTACTTCTAAAATGTCAGTATTTTCAATATAAAAATTCTCACCTTCAAACTTTTTTATTAATTTAGGTATGAGCTCTGTATCAACCTCAATTGAGAGTACAGTAGCACCTCTATCTAGAAGTTCTCTTGTTACCATTCCGTCTCCAGGACCAATTTCAATAACAAAATCACCTTCTGAAATATTCAATGGATTAATTAGCAGGTTAACAAATCTGTTGTTTTTAAGAAAATTCTGTCCAAATTGTTTCTTAAAATTATGTCTTTTCATAAATTATAAAACCAATTTATGATTATAATGTCTTTATGTCTAAATTGCACACATGCTTAACAACAATAATATGCATTATTTTTGTTGGATTAATATCTCTTAAAACTGCTGAGGCTTCTAATTTCGAAGCCATAGGGCATGAAGTATTAATTGAAATCCTTGAAGATGGTTCAGCACAATATACTGCTCAACTAAACTTAAAAAATAATGATTCAACAAATTTAATTAGTGGTTATTCATATATCATTCCATCAGCTAATACAGGTGTTGTAACAATAGATTTGAATGGAAATATTATTAACCCTCCTGTATATAAAACACAAGACAATTTAAGCAGCATTTTAGATATAAATTTTGGAGATAATGTAATTAAGCCTGGAGAAGAGAAGAAGATGAGGATTAGTGTTTCACTACCTAATTTTGTAAACGAGAAGTTTTCGACTAGATATTTATTATTAAATACAAGCTCAGACTTAACATTTAGTTATAAAGTTAGATTTCCTAAATCATTCAATCCGCCAGTTTTTATATCCACTCACGAACATACTATTAAAGAATTTAATGAAAATACTTATGAAATAATCTTCTCAAATATTAAACCAACATTCATTGTATGGGGTGATGAGTATTATATTGATATTGAATCAAGATTAGTTTTAAATAATCAAAACGATAACGAAGAAACAACATATTTTCAAATTCTTCCTGATTTAGAAGGACAGAGGATTTTTTATAAAACAATTTTCTCAGGGGAGTATGGTATTGAAGATAAGTTTTCAAATAGGTTTGCTTTTATTAGAGCACCTGAGAGTACTGAGATTGACGCTGGATATGAAGCTAAAATTTATAAATCTCGAACAGATCTATCATTTGTATCAGACCAGCATTATAATTTTGGATGGCCGGATAATAATAAAGTTGTAAAAGATATTAATATAATAACTCAGGATGAAAGCAATACTATTGAGATACTTCGAAAAGCAAATGATAGATTAATTAGAAATTACCCTCTTGAATTTTCATCAGCAAAACCTTTTGATAATCCATTAGAACAATGGAATAGCATAGAAGCTAAGAATAGTTTTAATTCTTTTGACTATGTTTATGTACTGACTTCTTTAGTTGAGCAGATAGGAGGAAAAGCTGAAGTGCGTTATGGATATGTTATTTTAGATAATTCAGTAGAAGAGATAATTCAACCACACTTCTGGTTAATTGCTGAAATTGAGGATGAAAGATTTATTGTTGATCCTTATCAACAGATAGTTTCTGGTTTAGATTATTTTGGAGCTGATAATGATTTTGATAGATTAAATGTTGGTTATTGGCATCCTAAAAATGAGACTTTTGGTGCTTTAGGACTTTTTAGTAATAAACCAGATTCACCTGTAAAGAAAATTTCTCTAAAAGATTTTGGGGATTTTATCTCAGAAAATAATGCTGAAAACTATGTAGACGGTATTATTAATAGTACTTCTGAAAAGATATATTCAGGTTTTTTCTATTCAGCATCTCTTGAACTTACAAATAACTTAAATAACTTTCTTTTAATTGAACAGGTCCGTTTTAACAGTGATAACTATAAATTTAAAAATCTTCCCGAGAATTATTACTTAGGTATACTACCAAATAAAAAAAATGTAATAGAATTGGATTCATTAAGAAATAATAACTTTCTATTTGTAGGGAAAAAAGAAGATTCAATAACATTAATATTTCGTGATAGTACAATTAATGATATAACTTTGAAAAATTTAAAAGAGTTTAGCATTCACCCTTTAACTATTCTTATCTTACCTGTATTATCCTTTTTTACTATAATTATATTCTTAATTTACAAAATTGCTTGGAAAAGATTCAAAAGGTAATCATATACAATAAGCCAATTGGGGAAATCTTGTCTGATTCTGTTAAGAACTTAAGGAAAGAAAACAATATTCCTGAAGAGGTTAAGGTTGCTTATGCTGGCAGACTGGACCCTCTAGCTACTGGTTTATTACTATTTCTTATTGGTGATGAATGTAAAAAAAGAGATGAATATCAAAATTTAGAAAAAGATTATGAGTTTGAGGTTCTTATAGGTCTCAAAACTGATACATTAGATTTAATGGGCAGAATAGAGGATATTGATAGTAAACTGCCAGTTGAAAAAATTGAAGTTTTAAGCAAAGTTATAAAAACAAAATTAAGTAGTTTTAATGGAAAGATAAAACAATTCTATCCAGCTTATTCTTCTTTTAGAGTAAATGGAAAACCTCTGTATTGGTGGGCAAGGGAAGGAAGATTAAGCGAAATATCTATTCCTGTAAAAAATGGAAATATTTATTCAATCTCTTTAAATGCAGTAGAAGTTATTAATAAAGAACAGATTTATAGTTTTATTGAAAAAGTTGTAGCTAATGTAAAAGGAGATTTTAGGCAAAAATATATTCTAGATGATTGGGAAAATAGTATAAAAGTTATGCCTCAAAATTTTATTAACTTAAAAGTCAAAACATCTGTATCTTCAGGTATTTATATACGAACTCTCTCAAGCAATATCGCTGAGCTTTTAGGACTAAATGGTATTGCCCATAAAATACATAGAACAAGAATAAGGGAGTATAATATAAAATAAACTTGCAATAATCGAAGAATAAATTACAATATATACGACATGAGTAGTAGTAAAATTCTTAAAAATGCCTTAAAGTTAGTTTATACTGATAGATTCAGCCTTGTAGTTTCAGCTATTGCATTCAGTCTATCACTTCTTCTTTATATTTTTGCAATTCTTCAAACTGGTACATTAGAGACTTTTTTCATTATGACACCTTTTCCTCTACTATTAGCACAGATTATTCTAAGTGTCGGGAATTCAGTTTTAATAGCAATATCCTTTACCTTTTTTATATATTTATATAGGAAACAAAAGGAACATTCAGAAACGACGTTCATAAGTGTTATTTCAGCTATATTTCTTTCAGTAGCAGCTACAGGTTGTTATGTTTGTGGAACTGTGTTATTACCATTTTTAGGAGTTGCAGCTTCTTTTGCGGCTTTACCATTTGGAGGACTTGAAGTTAAATTCCTTACAGCGCTTCTATTACTATACTCTTTAAATGATTTAACAAATAAAGTTTTAGGAATTTGCTTTTATGAATCAAATAAAATTTATAAGGTAATAGTGGGAAATAAGCAATTAAAAATAAAGGGATCTACTATGTCACAGATTAAACCATTATTAGTTACTTTATTTCTAGTTATGTTGATTTTTGCCCTACCTTTTATAATTCCTGACTCAATTAAGAAAGATGTGAGTGCCTCAAACTCTTGTAATCATGTTTATCAAAGCCCACTGTAATCAGTTTCCTTCTTATCAGCCCTCTCTTCAATCTTAAATTTATTCTTTAATTCTTTCATTTTTACTTCTCTATCTACCATTAAAAGATTCATTCTTTCTAATTCGGCAACTTTGTTTTCTAATTCTAACTTTAAATTCATTTCATCTGTTATATCTCGAGCTAAAACTATAACACTTTCAACATCTCCTAATGATTCTCCTTCAATTACTGGATGAATTCTCGCCTGAAACCACTTTCTAGGGTCGATAATTGATCTATTAGTTAATTCAACACTTTTTTTTTGTTTTAACTACAGACTCTATTGCAAGCTCAAATTTTAAAACAAGCTCTTTAGGGAGAAAATCTTTAAAATTTTTATTAATAAGTTCTTCAACAGTTTTTTTAATAATTATAGGTTGTTTTTCTCTTGACCAGCTTTCTAATATTATTCCTTCCTTGCTAACTAAAGTAACATTGTCTTCAAGAGAAGATAGTAAACTTCTAAGTCTTAAATCATTTTCTTTTAATTTACTAATATCATAAACAACACCTCTAACTAAAAGACTAATTCCATTTTGATCTTTTTTCACAACTTTTCCTCTATTCTTAAACCATTTCCAAGCACCATTTTGTGTTTTTACCCTGTATTCAACTTCAAAAAATTCTGATTTTCCATCAACATGATCTCGCATAGCATTATATACCCTTTCTCTATCATTAGCATGAACCACCTCTAAATATCTTTTGTAATCGAAAATTGCTCCAAATTCTTTTGGATCATAACCCAGCATTTTTACCTTTTCATCTGATAGTTTAAGCTTTTGAGTTGGCACATCTAATTCCCACCATGCAAATTCGCCTGATTGCATTGCATAACTAATAATTGATGTTTTTTCTCTAATTCTTCTGTACTTTTTTTCTTCTCAGTAATATTTCTACCAATCCCTACAATGATATTTTCTTCTAAAACAGGAATTGATCTCCATGATATCCAAACAACTCCACCATCTTTTTAAATATATCTATTTTCTACATCAATAGCTTCCTCACCTTTTTGTAAAACTTCCATTGCTTTTTTGGTCTTTTCTAAATCTTCCTTATGAATTAAATTAAAAATGTCCTTATCAGCTAGTTCAGCTCGAGACCATCCTAATGTATTAATCCAGTATTCATTAACATAAATCAACTTACCTTCATTACTTGCTATTCCAATAAAATCAGAAGAATCATTAATCATTTTCTCGAAAATATGTTGATATCTAGGATCCTGAAGAAGTTGTAAAAAATTTGAGAATTCTTGCGTCATATTGAAATACAAAATATTTACTATTATCATACGAATTAGCTAATTCAAAGTAAAGAAGTATGAAATCAAAAGTCTTAATAATGTCTATAAATGCAGGAGGTGGTCATATTGCAGCAATGTATTCTTTAAAAGAGATCCTAGAAGAAAAAGGATATATAGTTGATGGCCGAATAATTGAAAAAAATAATGTCGAATCTATTCATAAGTTTTTAGTTAAAAAAGCACCTTACATTTACGAATTTCTATATAACCTAAGCAAGATTAAAATCCCTAATTTTTTAAATACCATAAGGATTATTTTTGCAGGACGGATTAATGGATTATATGAAGTGTTAAAAAAGAGAATATTGAAAAATATGAATATGTATTGAGTACGCATTTTATGCTTTCTGAGCAGTTATTAAGAATTAAAACAGAAAGTAATTTAAAAACAAAAGTAATTAACTACGTCCCTGATTTTGATCATGCTGAAATACACATAATTAAATACAAAGACAAATTTTGTAACGGATATATTGTTCAGTCTGAAAAATTAAAGAGAAATATTAAGAACCTTGGACTTAAGGTTATCTTAGGAAGATACTATGTTCTAAAATCTTTTACTGAATATAGTGAGAAATTTACAATTAAGGAAATGGATAATACTAAAAACAATATTGTCGTTACAGGAGGTGTTTTATGGACATCGAAACTTTTTCCAAGAATTATGAGGTTAATTAATAAAGAAATAATTACAGATTCAAATATTATTTTCATAACAGGAAAAGACGAGAAATTTTACAACAAGATTAAGTCATTAAAAGAAATTGGAAATAATAATATAATTCCATTACCTTTTTTAAGACCCAATGAACTTTTTCAGATCTATTTAAAAGCAGATATTGTAATTCTTACAAGCATAGCTCCAGCAACTCTTTTTGAATTAATAAAATCTAATGCTTTTCCTATACTTCTTTCCAGAACTAATCCAGGTCAGGAATATTTTAATAAAACTTACGCTGTTAAAAATGAATTAGTATTACTTATAAAATCATACAGAAATTTAGAAAAAACACTAAAAAGACTAATCATTAGTAGTGAAGAACTTAATATTGCTAAAACTAAGAATATCCAAAGCTATGAAAAAGAGCTTAAGTATGTAGATGAGTTTAGAGCTAATATTAATGATTTTTTTAAATCACTGTAATTCTGGATGTCTACCTAATTTCTTATCTGTTAAAAGAGTAGTGATTGCTCCTAAATAATAATCATCCCATCCACTGTCTGTTGACTTTAACTCGTTATCTGGAATATCTGATTGTTTTAGTGTAACTTTTACTTTTCCGTTATCTTCCTCAAAAGTAAATTTTACTTTAGAAGGACTTTCCCAACCTACTGAAGACCAAGCTTGTTCTAAAGCCTTCCCTTTTATTACTTTTAGATTTTTACCCCAAACATCTCCTCCCCAAAGTTTAAATTCAGAACCTTCTTTGTCAGTCATTTCGACGGGACCCGCATCCCATGCTTCAATATATTTTGGATCAGTAAAACATTTCCAAACGTCATCTAAGGTTGCCTGATATTCGTAAACTTTTGAAAGAGTCTTCATAAAAGAGTTTTAACTTTCTTTTAGTATAAGAAATTCCTAGATATAATCAAAGTATTATTTTTTATATTTGAATAATGCTAATTGCAATAATGTCGGATTCGCATGACCATTATGAAAATTTTGAAAAAGCTATAAAAATAGCAAATGAAAAAGGTTGCGAAAAATTGCTTTTCGCTGGTGACCTTATTGCTCCTGGCAATGGAATTGAACTGATTTCTAAATTTAATGGTGACGTGATTATGATAATTGGTAATAACGATGCTGAATTATTAGGACTTATGAATAATATTAATAAATATACTAATGTAACTCTTGCGAGGGACCCAGATGGAGGCAATGTTTATGAAGGAGAAATAGATAATATCAAAATATTTATGCATCATTATCCAAGGATGGCTGAACTTGCCTTAAGTTCACAAGAGTTTGATATATGTATTTGTGGTCATTCCCATGAATATCGACTTGAGAACAATGGATCCTCACAGTTAATAAATCCTGGTGCTATTCATCCATATAAAACAAAAGCAACATTTGCTATACTTAATACTTCAAATAAAAAGATTGATAAGATTGAAATATGATAGTTAAAACTAAAGAAGAAAAACAAAATTATAGAAATGCAGCGATGATTTCTACAGATATTATTAAAAAAATGTCTGAAGAGTTAAAAGTTGGGGTATTACCATCAGATATCGAAAAATATTGTTGGAATCTTTGTGAAAGTCACAATGTTGAACCAGCATTTTATGGTGTTGTACAAACAGGTAATCCTCCATTTCCGGCAAGCTGTAATATAAATGTAAATGATGAAATCTTACATGCAATTCCAAGTTCAACTCGTAAGTTACAAAAAGGCGACGTAGTTAAGATTGACTTTGGTATTAAGACACAAGGAATTTTTACAGACCATTGTTATACCTTCATAATAGAAAAAGGTAGTGAAGAAGATATGATACTTGTAAAAAACGCAAAACTAGCAACAGAAACAGCTATGAAACAAGCAGTTGCTGGGAATAAAACAGGGGATCTTGGTTATACTATGGAGTCCATATCACAATTGGCAGGTTTTGAAGTTTTAAAGAATTATGTAGGACATGGAATTGGAAAAACTTTATGGGAAAGACCCCAATTACCCGCTTACGGACTTAAAGGAAAAGGAGAAGTTTTGGAAGAAGGAATGGTTTTGTGTATTGAGTGTCAACTAACAAAAGGATCTGATGAAACCTACATTGATAATGATGGTTGGACTATAAAAACTGTTAGCGGTGAGAAGGGAGCTATGTTTGAGTATATGGTAATTGTAGGTAAAGATAAGCCAGAAATTCTAACACCAATGCAAAATTTGGAAATAATATTATGATAATGGGATCTCCATAATGAATTTTGTTCCTTCTCCTTCTTTTGATTCAAATCTTAAATCTCCTCCATGGCCTTCGGCAACGGCTTTAGCTATATATAAACCTAGACCTGTTCCAGATATATCATTTGATTTAGCATTTGAAGCTCTATAGAATTTTTCAAAGATATGTTCTTTTTCGTTTTCAGGAATTCCAATTCCATAATCAATAATTTCGATAACAACTTTTTTGTTTCCAATTTCCTTTCGAACATTTACATTTACTTTAGAATTTTTTGGAGAGTATTTTATTGCATTACTAATTAAATTCTTTACTGCTTCTTCAATTTTTTTCGCATCAATGTCTATATTAATCTCCTCATCTGAAGTTGCAAAAGTCACCTCAATATTATTCATTTCTGAAAGCTTTCGAAGTTCTATAATTGAAGATTTAATAATTGAATTAATTTCTTCTCTTGTTTTTAAAATATCAAACTTTTCGCCTCTATCGATTCGTGAAACATTAAGCATTTCTGAAACCAAATCAGACATACCTTTATGTGTTTCTGCTAACTCTTTAATTAACTGCTTTTGTTGTTCATTTAATGGTCCTGTTTCTTCGTTTTCTAATAATTCTAAAGTCCACATTGCACCAGTCAATGGTGTCTTAAGCTGATGAGAAGCAACTGATACGAATTCAGTTTTCATTTTATCTACCTCTCTTTCTTTTCTTATATCTCTTACGACTACAACTGCTCCTGTAAGAAGACCATCATTATTAAATAGTGGAGAGGCTGTAGAAAAAACTGGAATTAAATCACCACTTTTACTTTTTAAGGTAGCCTTGTTTGTAGTTGCCTTTTGTTTATGTATACTAAAAACATCATCTATAAATCTACATTCTTCATTACCTTCATCATCTGAAAAAAATTCAAAAACCTCTTTATAAGTTTTGCCAACAATATCAAAGTCGCTAAAGCCACTAAGTGTTGATAGGGAATGGTTTGTTACAACAATTTGCTTTTTCTTATTTAAAACCAAAACTCCATCTGCAATAGATTCTAGAATTCGAGCAAGTCTATCTTTATCAAGTTTATTTTTTTCTTTCTCCTCATCAATGTCCTGTAAAAGACTTAAGATTGCCCTTTTATTCTTCTCAAGCTCATAATTCTGATCAGTTAGCTAGGCTAAGATCTTAAACATATGACTTTCTGTTCTCTTTCTTTTAATTATTAAAGACTTTAGATCCTCATTTGTATGTTCTAAAGTTTTTTTACTTCTTAATAGTATTTGTGTATTTTCCTGAGTTAATTGATAAAAGTATATGAAGAAAGAAATAGTAATAAAACTTACAAGGAAAGTTATTATTGTCAGATTTTGATAAGGAAGAATATCAGTATTTGGAAGATAAACATGAATAAAAACTATTCCTACTAGTAATGTGTAAAAAATAAATAACCATCTTAATCCATCTTTTTTTCCCTTTACAAAGAATATTATTGCTGGAAAAAGATAAACCCAAAATAATCCCGTCTCTCCAAAACCACCAGAATAGAAATTATGAAATGCTATAACAAAAGCTACAGAAGATCCAATATTTTCAGCAATTCTTGTGTTTTTTGATCCTCTAATGATAAATATACAAAGCAAAAGGCTTATAGAAAGAAATAACTCGAAATAAGCTGCGGGGTAGTCTTCAACAAGAATATTTATTAATCCATAAAAAAATAATACAATACACCCAACTAATGAAATTGCGTATATAAAAAGGATTTTAGACTTCCTTTCTGGGCTTGCAGATTTAATTGTATTACTTAATAACAGACTCATTTTCTTTCTCTTTAAGTTGTTTTATTATATTTTTTAATTATAAAATTCTAAGCTATCTGTTAATCATTAAATCATTTGCTTTTTTTTTAACTCATCCGAATGATTTTTAATTTCTGAAGTTATTTCTTGAGTATAAATTGTAGAACCTATTACGTCAGCAAATGTCTGCATTATTTCTTTAATCTCTTTACTCCATGTTCTAATACTCTTACACTCATCTAAGCCTATATAACCCCAAAATTCATCATTAACAAATATTGGAACAAGCATTGTTGCAATAATAGATTGTTCAATCAGTAACTCTCTTTCAGTTTCAGGAAAATTTGCAACAAGTCCAGCAATTATTTTTTTTGTCACTTAGGACATTCTCCCAACGAGAAAATCCAGCTATTCCATAGTAAAGGTGTTGTAACTCCTGATTATTTATCTCAGCGCTAACTGTTTCATCAGTCCATTCATAAATCTCAGACATATATAAACCTCTCTCATCACGACCATTTTTGAAAATATAAGCTCTATTAACTTTTAATGCTTCTCCTATTTTTTGTAGTACAGAGGGAATTTCATTGATAATATCTTTAACTTCACTTGATCTTGAAACAAAAAAACTATTCCAGAGAGCAGTTTAGTTTTTTTCTTCAAGTTTCTTTTGTATAAGTTCTTTTGATTCAAGCATGCTTATAAAAATCTCTATAACTATTATAAGAAAAATATCAAAAGCAAATAACTGTACAATCCTCTCATTAAAAGAAATTCCTAGATATTTATTTAAAGTTACAAAAACTGCCGTAATGTTAAAAAACAAACAAAATATAGAAAATATATCTTGGGTAATAAGGAGCAATAATTATTATGTAAATTGCCAAGCTTAGAGATAATACCCCAGGGAATTGGGGTGTATTGATTATTATTTGAGCTATTAGAAACAGAGTCAGAATATAGATTAACACTATAGCCCATCCCGGTACTTTATTATTTTTTAAAAACTGCTCTAAATCCTTGAGATTCACGTGATTATCTAACTACATCATATTGACAAAAACTAAATAGCTAATCAACTTGAAATAGATTCGATTTTTTTTATAATTTTCTTTCCCAAATGCTCGATTCCTGTTCCAATAAATGTAAGTTTTGTCTTACCCTTATAGTTTTCTAATTTTTCAAAAGTAGTTCTGCCCAAAACATAGTTTAGAAGATATATACCATCATGAGTATTTATTATTCCTTTAATTCTATAAAAATCACTTGAATTAAGCTTTTTTAAATAATTATCTAATTTATTTTTATTAACTTTTATATTTTTTTCTATACTTACTACTTCCATAGAGTGATCGAAATCGCTATGCTCATGAATTTCTTGAGGTTTTATATTTAACCTGGCTCTGTCTAATCCTAATAAAATATCTTTAGATACTAATCCATTCTTAGATATAACTTTTGGGACAGATGGATACATGTCATATACTTCATCTTCAACTTTTTGAAGATGAATTTCACCGGTTAACTCAGCTTTATTAAAAACAATAAGATCGATATACTTTTCTTGAGACCTAGCCAATGGTGTCTTATCCCCAAATTTTTTAAAGTTTAATGCATCAATAAGCATTATTAATCCATCAAGTTCCAATTTTTTAATACTATCAATCTCATGTATTATAGGATACGGATAAGCTGTTCCAGCTGTTTCGATTATTAGTCGATCAATTTCAAAGTTTTTAACAATTTCACTGAGAGCATTATGTAGTTTGCCAATAAGAACGCAACAAATACATCCATTTAAAATTTCGGTTGTTTGAATATTTAAAGAGTTTGCAAGTTCTGAATCTATGTTTACGTCTCCGTACTCATTTTTTAACCATAAAACTTTATAGTCTGGAGAAAGCTGTTTAATTAAGTTTAAAATAAGAGTTGTTTTACCAGCTCCTAATGATCCAGTTACTACTGTTGTTGGAATTTTACTCATTTAGATATCGATAACATAGTTCAGTATACTTTTAAATCAAAACTCCGTAAAAGGTCTTTGATATAAATTTATAAAAACACTATCATAAATATGAATATCTATGTCTGACGATAATTCATCAACAAAAAGTAGTTTATACTTAAATGGTCTTGGTAAAGAAGATTCCAATTCAACTGTTGACGTTCAAAATAATGATCGTGAAACATCTAGTGAAACACCTAAGACTAACTCAGATGAAAGTAGAGTTCTGATTGCTGAAGATGAAAAGGCGATATCAAGTGTTTTAGGAATAAAATTAGAAAATAGTGGTTTTAAAGTAGATATTGCAAATAATGGACAAGAAGCTATTGAACTCTTAGATAAAAATATTTACGATGTAGTATTACTTGATTTAATAATGCCTCTAAAAAATGGATTTGATGTTTTAGAACATTTAAAAAACACTGTGAAAAAGGTCTTAGTTCTTGTTTCATCTAATCTAAGTCAGGATATAGACATTGAGAAAGCAAAGAATTTAGGGGCTGTAGATTATTATGTCAAATCTGATATGACTTTATCAGAAATAGTGGATGCAGTTAATAAATATAAAAATTAATTAAATGGCAACAACAAACCTTGATATTTTACAAGTATTATTAGAAGGGAATTATATAACTCCTGAAATTGTAGAGTCACTCAATAGACGTGTTGAAGAAAGAGGCACAACTATTGAAGAAGAATTACTTACGCAGGAAGTTGTAACAAGAGGAATTTTAGGACAAGCACTAGCAGAGTATTATCAAATTCCATATTGGGATATTAATGCCAAGGTTCCTTCAGATGAGTTGTTAGCTCTTCTTCCTGAAAGAGTTTCTGATGAATATGGTGCAGCAGTAGTCGATAAGAAAGAAGATAGTATTACAGTAGCATTGGGAGATTATTCAAATTATGATCAATTTGTTGAAGAATTAAAAGCTTTATTTCCAGGACTGATAATAAACTTTGTATATGCTCTTGAGGATGATATTAGAAGTATTGTTCAACAACAAGTAAGATTATTAAACACTCACATACAAGAAATTTTAAAGAAAAAGGAGATAGACATCCCTTCTCTTGTATTAGAAATAATAAAAGAAGCAATAGGGTTGAAAACTTCAGATATTCATTTCGAGCCTTCAGAAAACGATGTTCTTGTTAGATTTAGAGTTGATGGAATTCTGCAAGATGCTGGGCGTTTTGATAAAACTTTATACCATAATGTCGTTAATAGAATAAAGGTTCTAGCAAAGATGAGGCTTGATGAGCATTACGCTGCACAGGACGGAGCAATTAGAACTAAAGTTGATGATAATCCTGTTGACCTTCGTGTTTCAATTATTCCTACTCTTGATGATGAAAAGATTGTAATTAGAATTCTAACTAATTATTTTCAAAGTCTATCACTTAGTGCGCTTGGATTAAGAGAAAGAGATGAAAAATTATTAATTCAAGCTGCAAAAAAACCTTTTGGAATGATTCTTGTAACTGGACCAACTGGATCAGGAAAAACAACTACTCTTTACTCACTTTTGAGATTTATTAAAAATAAATCGATAAATATAACTACAATTGAAGATCCAGTTGAGTATAAAATTCCAGGCGTTAATCAAATACAAGTAAATAGGGCAACGAATCTTACCTTCCCACTAGGATTAAGATCAATCGTGAGGCAGGATCCAGATGTAATTCTTGTAGGAGAAATTAGAGATAAAGAAACTGCTGAAATTGCTTTAAATGCAGCGCTTACTGGACACTTAGTGCTTTCTACTTTCCATGCAAATGATGCTGCAACAGCAGTGCCTAGACTTTTAGATATGGGTGCTGAGCCATTTCTGTTAGCATCCGCATTGAATTTAATAATTTCTCAACGTTTAGTTAGAAAAATTGATCAAAATAGTAGATATAGTAGATCACTAGATAAAAAGGAATTATCAACTTATGTTCCGAACCCTGAAAAATACTTTGGAAAGGGTCCGGTTACTCTTTATGAGGGAAAGCCAGCTGCAACAAATAACAATACAGGATTTAAGGGAAGAACCGCGATTTTTGAATCTATTTATATGAATCCTGAAATGCAAGAGCTTATTTTAACCTCTCCATCAAGTAAAGATATTAGACAATTAGCCACTTCACAGGGGGCTGAGACATTCTTTCAGGATGGAGTAGATAAAGTTTTAAAGGGTGTTACAACATTAGACGAACTAATTCGTGTTGCTCCTATTGATGAAACAATAGAAAGATTATATGAAGGAGAAAGCAAGAAAAAATAGAGGATTATTCCGAAATCTAGACTTAACGTTCTTAACAGCAGATATAGGAAAAGAGCGAAGATATTTATTTGAAAATATTGCGTTAATGCTTCTTGGTGGCCTTAATATTGCTGACGTTTTAAAAGCAATTGAGGCTGAACTTAAATCTTCAAAGATTAAAAGCATAGTTAATAGAATGTATGATCAAATCCAAAATGGAGATCCTATTTGGAAGGCTTTAGGTGATTCAGGTTTACTTTCAGAACATTTATTATCAGTTGTAAAAATTGGAGAAGAATCAGGAAGATTGGCCGAAAATTTACAAATTGTTGTAGAGCAGAAAGAAAGAGATGCAGAATTTCGAGCTAAATTAAGATCAGCAAGTCTCTATCCTGGGTTTGTTTTAATTTTAATGATTTTTATAGGACTTGGAGTAGGTATATTTATACTTCCTAGACTTTCAGGTATTTATGAAAACTTATCTGTTGAGCTTCCGCTAATCACTCAAATTATGATTAGTTTAGGAAATTTCATGGGTAAGTATGGATATATTTTTGCATCATTAGTACTTATAACTATTTCACTAATTACTTATATTCTATTCATAAATAAAAAAACAAAAGGTCTTGGCCAATCCTTAATTCTTAAAACTCCAATTTTAAAAAGACTAATACAAGAGATCGAAATTTCTAGACTTGGCTTTTTATTTGGTACTTTATTAAATGCGGGAATTCCCCTAGTTGAAGCATTGCATTTAGTAAAGGAGTCTTCGTCTTTTTATGCGTATCAAAAAATGTACGAGGGCTGGGTTGTTGAAGTAGAAAAAGGTTATTCACTTAAAGAGGCTTTTGATCGTACAGTAGCAACTGCAAAGTTTCTTCCACTTTATCCAAAACAAGCAATTATTACTGGAGAAAGAACAGGAACTTTAGGAAATTCTTTAATTAAAATTGGAGAAATCTATATAAAGAAAAATGAAAACTCTACAAAAGACCTTTCTATATTATTAGAGCCAATCTTGCTTATGATTGTATGGACTGGAGTTGCCTTTATTGCTTTTGCAGTTATTCTTCCAATTTATTCTCTTGTTGGAGATATTACTCAAGTAACTCAAGAACAATCTCAAGGAATAAGCGAGCCTGAAGCTCCAGAACAAGAAGCTGTTAATGAGTTTAATGAAACTGTGAATAATACTCGTGAAATAATTACTAGTGGAGATCTTGTAATTGTTAACCAACAAATTGTTCCAGTCTTTGATCAACCTAATGGAAATCAAATAGATACAGTTGAAATTGGTGAATCATACTCTTATAGTGATGTTAATGATGAGTGGTATGAGATTTTATTACCAGATAGTTCTAATGTCTGGGTGAACTCCGATTTTATACAAGTGTTATGAAGATAAAACATAATAAAAAAGCTTTTACATTAGTAGAATTACTTTTATCTTTAGCTCTT
>CAZWRA010000014.1:0-6217 GCA_964635995.1 uncultured Candidatus Saccharibacteria bacterium | reverse complement strand
AGTTATGATTATTGGATTTTCAGTTCCACTTTACCAAAGTTTTCAATTCGGTAGCGAATTAGAAGCCGCTGTTGACGAAACAACGAGAGCTATTAGAAGTGCGCAGGTTTTTTCTCAAGAAGCAAAAAATGATTCAGAGTGGGGAATAAGGATCCAAAATAATACTGTAATTCTTTTTCAAGGAGCTTCATATGCTTCAAGAGATCCTATTTATGATCAGGAATATACAATTTCCGAAGAAATAACTGTAACAGGATTAAATGAATTTTACTTTCAAAAGGACTCAGGCGAAGCAAGTACAACAGGAACTATAACTTATACATTAAATTCTAATTCTAGACAATTAAGTATAAATGCAAAAGGTACAATCACATTTAACTAAAAAAGCATTCTCTTCAATTGAAGTTCTACTAGCAATAGCACTTTTTAGTATCGTGATATTATCTTTAGCAGGAGGACTTGCATTCACAATTCAAAGTAATGCTGAAACAAGTTTACAAACAAAAGCTGCATATCTTGCTGAAGAAGGAATCGAAGCTATTAGAGCAATTCGAAATGAAAACTATGCAAATTTGGTAAACGGTAACCATGGATTATCTTTTGGAGCAAATATATGGCAGTTATCTGGTGTCAATGATGTTACTGATGGATTTACTAGACAGATTCAGATCTCAAATTACGATTCAACAACTAAACTAGTTGTATCTGTTGTAAGTTGGACCTCAACTCTTGGGGTACCTAAATCAATCTCATATTCAACTTATTTATCTGATTGGCAGTACGAAGTAGAATCGGGAGATCCTCCCGATCCTCCAAGTTATCCTGCAGGGAACTGGAGTACAATTACTTTACCTGAGTCAATAAATCTTGCTGGAAACGGTAATGGATCTGATGCTTGGTATGCAAATAATTATTTATATTATCTTAGAGATTCTGGAACAGAGTTTGAAATTTATAATGCAACAGATCCTTTAAATTTAACCTCTGTTGGTTCAACATCATCGCTTCAATCTACCCCATGGACTTTTGCAAAACAGGGTAATTACTTGTATACCGTTTCAAGAGCTAATAATGAAGAATTTGCTGTAGTTAATGTTGCAAATCCTGCAGCACCAACATTAGTGGATACAATAAATCTTGCTGGTAATTCTGATGGTCGAGGAATACACGTTGAGGGTAATTATGCTTATGTTATTCAGAGTGGAAGTTCTGAAGATTTAGCTATTATTGATATTTCTAATCCAGCTAATGTGAATGTAGTAGGTACTGAAAATCTTACAAGTGGAGCTGAAATATTAAAAGTAGGAAATTATGTTTATGTAGCGACGTTAAGCGGCTCCCAGGAACTTCAGGTTGTTGATGTTAGCAATCCAGCCAATCCGCAAGGTGTTGCATCACTTAATGCAACTGGATCTGGAAATTGTGAAAGTATAAGAAAATATGCTACAAACAAAATAGTAATGGGTTGTGATAATGGAAGAATACATTTTATTGATATAACTAATCCTCTGGTACCTGTTCAGATTCATAGTTATCAAGCTTCAGTAGATGATATTAATCAAATTGAAGTAGGGAACAATAATACATATCTTTGGCTATTGGGCGATGATAATAGTCAGGAGTTAATAGTTCTTAATATTACAGTCGACACTGCCCCTGTTGTTTTAGGTACATATGGCGCTCATAATTCTGACTTAAACGGTGGGTATTATGATCCAATTACAGATACTTTGTATGCTGCTAGCGAAAGTGATACTGAAGAAATTGTAGTATTTAAACCAATATCACCTCCTTAATGAGAAAAATAAAGCAAACAAAAAAAGCATTTACACTTATTGAAACTTTACTATATATAAGTCTTACAAGTATTATTTTAATATCTATAACTGCTTTTGTTGGAACTTTATTAAGTACAAGATTAAGAAATCAGGCTTTATCTGAAGTTGATCAGCAAGCAGTGCAACTTATGCAATATCTTACTTATACAATTAAAGAAGCGGAAGGAATTAATTCACCTACAGCTGGAAATGTTGCAAGTACGTTAAGTTTAGATGTTGTAACGCCTACTGATGATCCAACAATAATAAGTTTAAATAGCGGTACTGCAAGAGTTCAAGAAGGAGGAGGTCCTTTTATAAACTTAAATTCAAATTTAGTAACTATTTCTAATCTAACTTTTAGAAACTTATCTCCTAGTGCAAATACTGAAACAATTCGTATACAATTTACAGTAACATATAATAACCCATCTGGAAGACAGGAGGGAGAAATAACTAGAACATACTATGGCTCAGCGACACTTAGGTAAAAAAACAAAAAAAGGTTACGTTACTTTGATTAGTGTGCTTATTTTAAGCATTGTTGCCATCATCATCATTAGCTCTTCTATAACAGTTGGAACAGATTCATTAGTTTCAACAAGTACAGTAACTGACTCTAAAGAAGCGTATTCTATAACTGACGCTTGCGCTGAAAGAGCTCTAACAACAATTAGAGAAAATACTGGATATACGGGAACAACAAATTTAAATATTGGAAATGGAGTTTGTTCATTTACTGTTACAAATAATGGAGGAGATGGTGGTTCTGGTGGGGGGCCAGAGACTGGAGAATGTTTCATTGTATATAACGTTACAAACCAATGGCCAAATGGATTCATTGGGGAAGTAACAGTTCAAAATACAAGCATGTCAGCAATAAATAATTGGGAAGTTAAATGGCAATTTCCTGGAACTCAAATAATAACAAGTCTTTGGGATGGTACTTATTCTCAAATAGGAAATAACGTTACAGTTAACAACGCGGCTTATAATCCAACAATTCCAGCAAATGGTGGAATGGTTAGCTTTGGCTTTCAAGCAACTTATAACACAGCAAATTATGCACCTGTAAGTAGAACAATGTATTTAAATAACATGCTTTGCGAGGTTGCATTAATTAATGTTATTGAAGATCCAGGAGGTCCTCCCCCAATTAATTACTGTACTGTAACCTATAATGTAACAAGTCAGTGGGCTTTTGGATTTAATGTGGATGTAACAATTAATAATATTGGTGATAATCCAATTAATGGATGGTTATTAGAATGGGCTTTTGAAAATGGAGAAAATGTTTCTTTCGGATGGGATACGAATATTAGTCAATCTGGAGTAGATGTTGACGCTTCTAATCTAGGTTACAATCAAACAATTCCAGTTGGAGGTTCTGTAAATTTTGGATTTCAGGGTTCAAAACCTATTTTTGGCCCTGTTACTGTATTTACAAGTGATGACTTTACCTTGAACGGTTCTCAGTGTGGAATTTCTCCACCTGAAGGAGAAGGGGGGAATTTATTATCTCTTGATTTTGAAGAGCCTAATGGCGCAACAACATTTGCTGATGATTCAGGAAATGGAAGAGATTTTGTATGTATCGATTCAAACTGTCCTACTCAAAGTGCAAATTCTGCTTGTGGAACTTACTCATTAAATTTTGATGGTGCAGGAGATCAGATTGAAGATAGTGATGCAGAAAATTATTTAGAAGGGCTTTCAAACTTTACTGTTTCTTTCTGGGTTCAATCAGATGTAACTAATACAGACAGAGGAATATTTATAACTTATTTGCCAGATTCTAATGATAATGTACTTGGGCATAGGTATGATGCATCAGGGGTTAATGGTGGTTGTGTAAATTGTCAGAAAACTGGAATAACTACAAATACAGGAGCAAAACAGATTGAGACAAGCAACAACACACAAACAACTGCTTGGCAACATATTGCTTTAGTTAAAGAAACTGCAACAGATGATTATAGAGTGTATATTAATGGAGCTGAAGATATTTATTCAGATGATGATTCTCTTTTTGGAAATGGAATTACAGGTGTAACAACATTACTAATTGGACAAGGAGCGAAAGATACGGCTGCAGCTGATGGATGGGATGGAAGAATTGATCAATTTGATATATGGGATAGTGCATTATCACAATCAGAAATTAATCAACTTTATAATGATTGTGGGCTTGAGGATCCAGGTTCGGGAGGGCCTGCATCAAATAAATTAATAGAAATTGAATCAACTGTAGGAGATACTGTAGAAAAGGTAAGAATTCAAACAAGTCAGATTAACCCAACAATTGAAATTGAGTACTGGGAGGAAATTGCAGACTTTTAATTATTAATAATTAAAATGAGAACAGATCTTATACTTATAGGATTATCAGTCGTACTTATTGGACTTTTGTTTATAAGCTTTAGAACAAAGTCTAAACCAGGTTTGACTCCTTTTGAACTATTTCTTACTTCGGCATTAATTATTACCTTAATGTCAACGTTTTTATATATGGTTACAACTAATGCTAGTTTTGCAGAAACAAGAAATACACAGCGAGGGTATGATGTATTTCAAATAGTTAATGCAGTAAACCAGTATTACGCTGATCATAATGCTGAAAATGATAGTGTGAGTTTTATTCCTGAATGTCCAAGAATGTTTGAAATAGGTATAGGTGAAGACAAAGTGGATTTAGCAAGTATTCTAGTTGATGATTATGTTCTGAGCATACCTTAGGATCCTTTACAGGGTTCTTTTGCTTCAACAAAATATCTAATCTGTAGAGAGGATGAAAGATTTGTCGTTTCAGCACCACTTGCAGAAAATCAAAGAATAATTCAGATGAAGCTTTAAATATTATTTCTTTTCTAAGACAAAAAAATGATGATAAGGATTTAAAACAGGCCTATCTTCATTAATGATTTTAAATTTTTTCTTAAGTAAATTTCTGAATTTGCCTAGAGAATAACCTCTCATTACTGACTCCCAATAATGTTGTCCATCAAATTCCTGTTTATAAAAAATAGTGGAATAGTTAGTAGAATTTTTACAAAAGGTCTTTTAATAATTCCATGTAAGAAAGGAACAGCTAAAACTGATTCCATTGAGAATGCTGAATATGGAATAGAAATTAAAGCATATTTTTTAGAAACACGATAAATCTCTGAGATTGCTTTAGGAACATCATCCCAAGGAATATGCTCAAGAACTTCGCAAGCCATAACTAGGTCATAGCTTTTATCTTTAATATCCATTTCTCTTATATCAGAAACTATATCTGGTTTTAAACTTTTATCAAAATCTAAAGTATCTACTTTAAAATCATGTTCCTTTAAATAGTTCGAAACAGTTTTATTACCAACTCCTATTTCTAAAATTGAAGTCGGATTAAGATCTATAGCAAATGATGTTTGATAGAAATAGGAAATAAATCTACCTATTGAATCATAACCATTAAAATAGTGATCTTTTTTTACCTGTATCTTAAAGTCAGTATTCATCGATTTTTATTATACCAATCAATATAATATGATAGTACTGTAATTTCAAAGAGTAATAATGATATAATTCCGAAGCCAATTAAACATACCTCTCGTCTATCCTGCACATGAGATGGCTTAAAGAGAGTATAATACAAAGCATAGAAAAGAAAGGCCCTATCGTCTAACGGTTAGGACACAAGATTCTCAATCTTGTAATCGGGGTTCGATTCCCCGTAGGGTCACCAACGTAGTTTTCTTCAATTTTTGAACCTGTAATTCCTCTATAAATCTGAACAGATAAGACTTTTCAGGGGTTCGTAAAATGCCATCTTTATACCTTATACCATTTGGAAAGATTAGGCTAATAAAACGTTGCTTATTTGTAGTACTGAAGCCTAAATACAGGGGTTCGATTCTTGTGATAAATAGTTTTGCTTGAGTTAGCAAAACTTGAACTTCATTTCGATCTGTTACACTTTCGGTAACTGTTGAAGTTAGTGCTATGATTTCACATCTTATTCTGGTCATTTCCTCTTCATATTCTTCATCAGTCAATTGGTTTTTCTTTTTCATTAAAATTGTCTCTTTTTTTTCTTCATTAAGTTCTTGCAATCTCTTTTTTGCTTTGATTCTATTACTATCAAATTGCCTGTATTCTTTTTCCCACATTTCCATTACATTCTCACTAAAATAATCTACAAAATCTTCTGTAGGAGTAATTTTGACTAGTAAATCTTCAAATAGTTTTTCTAAATCCTGTTTAAGGATCGATTTCTTTTTCGATTTACATTGAGGATTTTTACAGTAGTAGTATGGATATCTGGTTCCCTTTTTACCTTTTGCAAAACATGTTCGCATTCTTTCACCACATGAATCACAATGGATAAATCCTTTGCCATTACCCATATTAAAGTTGAG
>CAZWRA010000013.1:0-31329 GCA_964635995.1 uncultured Candidatus Saccharibacteria bacterium | reverse complement strand
TTTTCTCTAAATTTGAAGTTACCCCTATATAGAATAGCTTATTATTTTTAGTAGTATTTTATGAGCGATTATTTTGAAGATGATTTTAGATATATGGAAGATATTCCAGACGAAGAAATAGGTTTAGCTGAGGATGGAAATTATATTGATTTTGCTGACGAAAATGATGAAGAATTGGACGAGTTAGGTATGCAAAATCAAAATGGCCCGAGATTAGTAGATATAAATCAGATTGGTAGAGGAATTTACTCTGTTTTTGATGAAGCAGATAAACAAAGGGCTTCAGCTCTTTTAACACAAATAAAAGCCATGGATCAAAATTTGGTTCATGAACTACTTGGAGCACATACAAGTGATGGTGAAGTGGATTGGTACGCTTTTGTTGAATATTTAATGAGGGATGAATCATAAGTACTAATTTACATTTCGGCTCATTTATATTAGAATCTACTGTTTAAAATAACAAAATATGGGAATGACAAGTGAGGTAAAGAAAGGGATGGTTATTCTAATGAATAATGAGCCAACTTTAATATTAGATAGAGAATTTTATAAACCTGGAAAAGGAGGTGCTTTTAATAGATTAAAATTAAAAGGTCTTATTTCAGGACGAATTGTTAATAATACTATTAGATCTGGAGAATCAGTAGAAGAAGTAGAGGTTTCAACAAGAAATGTTTCTTACTCTTATGCAGACGAAGAAACTGCTTATTTTCTAGATTCTGAAACTTATGAAATGGTTCCTATATTATTAGATGCAATCGATGGAGGAACTGATTACTTAATTGCTGATGGAAAATATACTGCAATGTTCTACGAAGAAAAACCTATTTCTCTTGATCTTCCTGCAAAAGTAACATTAGAAGTTGTTGAGGCTGCTCAAGGCGGAGATAAAGGAAATACTTCTGGAAATCCTACAAAAGAAGTTACTTTAGAGACAGGAGCGACTATTCATGTTCCTCTTTTTGTTAATAAGGGAGATAAGATTGTAATAAACACTGAGTCGAAGAATTATGTTTCAAAAGCCTAAGGAGTTTTTAGTTTACAGTTGTTAGCTCTCAGTGATGAAGATAAATTCCTATAGAAATTTGATAGTTTGCAAAAGGCAATGCAGCTTGCCGAAGAAACTTACAAATTAACTGAAACATTTCCCCAAGAAGAAAGATTTAACCTAATTTCTCAAATTAGAAGGTGTTCAGTTTCAATTCTATCGAATATTGCAGAAGGTACAATGAGAGGCTCTAGAAAAGGTTATCGTCAATTTTTATTGATTGCTAAAGGATCAGTAGCAGAACTATCAACACAATTAGAATTATCAAGTAGACTTAAGTATATAACGGAGGATGAATTTATTTACATAAATAGTAAAATTGAAGAAATTTCGAAAATATTAACTAAAATAATAAAATCACTAAAAACTAACAACTGAAAACTATAAACTTATGAAAACTTGGCAAAAACTTAAAGAAAACCCTGATCTTTTTCATAGGTACTTTGTTAAAGAGTATACGATAAAGGCTGTACGAAAATTCTTCGAAGATCGCAACTATCATGAACTTGAAAGTCCTATTCTGACAGATTCACTTCCACAAGAACGATATTTAGATGTGCTTCATACAGATATAACTCTTCAAGATGGAACTACTAAAAGAGCATACTTAATTCCATCCACTGAAACTTGGAATAAGAAGATTCTAGTAGCTGGACTTGGAAATCATTTTGTTATAACAAAAGTTTTTAGAGGTTTAGAAGAAATAGGTCCTAACCACAGTCCTGAATTTACGATGCTTGAATGGTACCAAGTAGGCGAAACTTACAACGATTTAATGGATACAACGGAAGAGTTGGTTCAATTTATAATTAATTTTATTAAAAATTCTAAATCACAATCTTCAAATTCTAAACAAATCTCAAATCACAAAATCAGTTATCAAGGACAAGAAATTGATTTTGGAGGGAAATGGGATAGATTTTCAGTTCGTGAATTACTTAGAAAATATTCAAATATTGAGTTAGAAGATATTCAAGATGTAGATGATTTTAGGGAAATTGCTAAAGAAAAGGGATATTCAGTTAATGAAAAAGATTACTGGCAAACAATTTTTGAGATTATTTTCTCAAGTGAGGTAGAGCCTAATTTTGTGAAAAACAAGCCAACTTTTGTTTATGATTTTCCAAGAATTCTGTGTCCACTAACTAAAGTTAAAGAAAATGATCCATTAGTTTCTGAGAAAGTTGAGTTTTATATTGCTGGAAAGGAAATAGGGAACGGATATACTGAATTAATAGATTTGGAAGAGCAGAAAAGGCGGTTTGATGAGGAGCAGAAAGAAAGAGCTAATTTAGGTAAAAATGAGATTAAGTATGATAAAGATCTTCTTGAAGCATTAAAGTTAGGAATGCCTCCAGTAGCAGGGATAGGAATAGGATTAGATAGACTTGTAATGATTTTAGCTGATGTAAATAATATTTCAGATATAAACTACTTTCCTCCTAGTGAGTGGGAGTGAATGTCATCCTGAGGTTCTCGAAGGATGATTTATAGCAAATTAAATTATAAGATCATGGTTCGAGAGCCCTGCCTACCGGCAGGCAGGCTCACCATGACGTTTAGTAAATGACTAATCAAAATGATCTAACAGTTCAGTATTACGATACTGTTTATAAAGACATAAAAGGAGCTGATGTTACAAATGAGGAATTAAAGCTCATTAAATCTTTTGTTCGAAAAGATCAAAAGATATTAGATGTTGCTTGTGGGACTGGCCGTCATTTAGTTCCTCTTGCAAAATCTGGCTATAACGTTACTGGAGTAGATTTTTCAAAAGGAATGCTAAATATTCTTAAGAAAAAAGTAAAAGATACTTCAAAAATTATTCATAAGGATTTCTATAAATTAGATTCAAAGGAAAAATATGACCTTATTTATCTAATGTGGAACGCTTTCAATGAAATTGCCCTTACAAAGAAAGATGCTAAAAGATTAATTAGAAAGCTTAAAACATTATTGAGTAAAAATGGAAAGATTTTAATAAATATCGATAATCCCAATCATTTAAATCTTCCGAATATGAATTTTACTTTAATTCTAAATGATAAAGGTAAAAAACATAGAGTTGATTGGAAAATAAAGAATTTTAAAAGAAGTACTAACACAACAATTTCTGAAGAATGGGTAAGAGTTTTTAAAAATAACAAAGTTATTTTTAATGCTAAAGCTTTAATTAAGCAAAGATGGTGGAGCTTAGCTGAGATTAGAAATATTGCAAAAGATTTAAAACTTAAAGCTATAACAACAAGATTAAGAACTAACAAAGAGCTTTATATACATCTGTACAGGTAATTAATAGGGTTAAAATCATCTAAAAATGGTATAATGTGCGAGGTCTATTCCAGAGAATAGCTGGTCGTTTATATCTATAGAATAAATGACTGGAGGAAAGTCCGGACTCCAATTCTGTTCCGTATGTTCATTTGAATAACGGGATAAGTACCTTAAAGTTATTTTAGAAATCATTTAACGAGAGGCTGGGCGTGAGCTTAGGGTTATCCAACGAAGCCTTGGCGTAGTTGGAACAAAGAGGGCAACAGAGAAAGACTACCGATGATCTGCCTTTGGCAGGAACAGGTAAAGCTGAAACGGCGGGGTAAGAGCCCACCGGTTATGTTGGTAACAATGTAATGCTGGCAACCCCTACTTGGAGCAACCTAAAAGGGCATAGATAAATTATTCTCTTAAACACAGAATCCGGCTTACGGGATAGACCTATTCTTTCAAGGTAGGAAGAAGACAAATACCCTTCTTATAAATTCAAAAGGATATTCAAAAACATGGAATTTTAGATCATTTTTAAGACTTTCTGCCCTTGCAATCTCGACTTCATCCAAATTCAAAAGATCCGAAGCAACTTCAAGAGTATCTCCTAAAATAAATTCATACATAATAAATCCAATAAAACTGAAAAGAATGCTAAATAATTGAATACCGATAGCAATTATTAAAAGTATAGAACTAAAGTCATATTGAAGGATTAGACCTAATGCGAAAAAAATTAATTGTGATAGAAAAATTAAGTTTTGAATTAGGTATAGTTTTCTTGCAAACCTATGTTCTTTTCTTGAAAGTTCTAACTGATATAAGGTAAAAAAGTTAGTATATAAATCAATATTGTAAATTTTATCTCTGTTTATTAAAACATATTCTTCTCTTGCAAAAGCAGGAAAAGGTATCTTTACATGTACTTTAATATTCACTTTTCTATAAATCTTTACATAATTCTCTAAAGCTTTTGAAGCATCTATTAAATCACTTAAGGGATGATCGTATTTTCTATCAAGCTTATGTCTTACAATCTGTGAGTACAGAGCAAGCATAAACTGTATTATTAAAATGATTGTAAATATAAGAACGTTCAAAAGCATAGCTATAGTTTATACGAAATAGAGAATATCTTGAAGTTTATTGATTGACAAAAGCTTGAAGTTCTTCAGGGAATTTACTTATTTCTTCTGTAAATTGTACCTTAATGATTTCTAAAATCTCTTCAGGCTTCATTACTAGGCTTTTTCCAATCAAGTATTCATTATAATGATCTTTTCCTTTAGCCATGAAAATTCTATCTTCTTCTTCAGTTTGAGCTATTAGGTCATTGTATTTATCAATTTTTAAAAAGCCTTTTTTAGCATAGTTTCAAAAATTAAATCTAGCTCCTGTTTTATTGAAGTATCCGAATTATCAAAAACAAATTGATGCGTTGCTATTATTTCATCTAATTTAAACCATTCAATTCCATGAAGTTCTTTATAAGTATTTGCATGATTTTTATCAATATTTTCTAACTCATCACTATCATCAGATCTTTTATCAATATTCATTCGTTCTCGTCTGGTATTAATATCAGTAGTCAAAAAAATTGAAAAAAGTTTATTAATTTTCCCCACTCGAAAAGCTGCAATATCGCTTTCTACAAGAATATCGTCGTATTCATCAGAAGTTAGTATAAAGTCTATGAAATTATCGTAAATTGGGCCGAAATGAGGTTCAACAAGTTTATGTGCAACTAAATGCCCTGATCCTGTATCAGAAAATTGAAGTCTTTTATAAAGCATTCGAAAAGTCTCACTTCCTCTAATATGTTTAATATTAAGCATTTTGCATAAAAGAACTGAAAGACTCGAACTTCCTCCACCTGGCCATCCTGATACTGAAAGCTTCATAATTTAGAGTAACTTAATGCTATGATAATACTACATATAAAGGATTTCTGAAATATGATTGAAAAAAACTTAAAACAAGGAACACGAGTTGATCTTCAGATTATGGAAATGTTCCCTAATCTAACTCGTGCAAGTATAAAAAAATTAATACTTATCGGAATCATTAAGATCAATAATGAGCAAAAAATGCCGAATTACAGACCAAAAGACGGCGATATCGTTATGTACGATGAGAAAAAGGTTAAAGGATACTTTAAAGAAACAAAAGAATTGGAACTACCTGAGACTAAGATGAATTTAGAAATACTTTTTGAAGATGATGATACTTTAGTTGTTTATAAACCAGAAGGTTTAAATGTTCATCCTGTTACAAAGAAAGATAATGATTCACTACTTAACGGACTTTATTTTTACATGTCAAATGAATCTAAGTTTAATATGCAAGTGAGACTAAGGCTAGTAAATAGAATTGATAAGGAAACTTCAGGAATAGTTATTGCTTCCAAGAATTTACAAGCTCATGACTATTATTCTAAACAATTTGAGGATCATTTAGTGATAAAAGAATATTTATGTATTGTTCAGGGTGATTTTAAAAAATTCTTAAAAAATAGAAAAAATATAGAAATAACAAACTACATAAGCTCAACTTCAGATAATAATCGCTATTATTCAACAGAAAGTCATAATGGTCGACTAGCTAAATCTAAAGTAAGCTTTTTGGATTATTTTAATAAATTTGGTGATAAAAAGTTTTCTGTTTTATCTGTACTAATTGAAACTGGTAGAACTCACCAGATAAGAGTTCATTTAAGTGAATTAGGTTTTCCTATCTTAGGAGATACATTATATAAAGGTAAAAAACATAGCAGGTTAATGCTTCATGCCTATAAGCTAACATTTAAGGCTTTTAATACTAAAACTGCAACTGAAGTAACTGCAAAAATACCTAAAGAATTCGAGGATTAGGTCATTCTTATCTTATCAAATGACTGTTCATTAAACATTGTATTATGTTATAATAACTATATATGAGCTTAAGTTTGCAAGATTACTGTGGTTTAACAGAACAACAAAAAGTAGAATCGTTTATAGAATCAGGAGCAGTTCATTTTAAAGATCCAGACCAAATGATTGAACATTTGAGAGGTATTCAAGTACCTACAACAATAGCTTTTATTTGTGCAGGAGGTACATTTAGAAGTAGGGAGAATGCTATGAGGGTTGCTGCCCTAATTGAAGATGGACAAACAAACCTTTCTTTACTTGGAAATGGTTTTTATGCTGTTCATCAAGGACTAAACGTTATTAATCAATTAGTAATTAAAGAATTGAGAGAGGGTAGTGAAAGGATAATGCTTTGTGTTTCATATGATGATGGGCATTATGAGCCTGCAATGTTAATTAATCTACTTGTTTGTAATAGGGCATTTTTGGAAGGATTTAATGCCAATAAAGTCGAAATTAGTGAGGGTAATCTAACATCTTTGCATATTACTGATTTTATTATTGTTGATCAGGCTGACGAGTAAGTTTCGCTGTACAAAACTTACACCTTGTAGATTCTTCTCTAATTTCTTCAAAACAGTAAGGACATCTTTTCATTTTTAATTTCTCTTTCTTTTCCTCTTTCTTTTTTTGTCTTAAAACAAAACGTATAACTAAAAAAGAGCAAGAGCAACAATTATGAAGTTGATTATTGAATCAATGAAAAGACCATATCTTAAAACAGTTGCTCCAGCTTCCTGAGCAGCTTCTAAAGTCTCAAAACTACCGCCAGATAAAACAATAAATTTATCCTCAAGATTTACATTACCTGTAAAAAGTTCAATGATTGGAGTAATAATATCATTTACAAGTGAGTTAACAATGCTGGTAAATGCAGCTCCAATAACAATACCAGTTGCAAGATCCATAACATTGCCCTTCACTGCAAATTTTCTAAATTCATTCATTAAGCTTTCTGTTCTTTCAAAACCTATTTCTAATGAATCAGGGATATAGTCTGATCTTCTTATTTTTCTCGGTGTTTTATTACTCATATTGGTATAATCACACTATGTTTCAAGTAAATAATATCACAGTAAAAGAGAAAGATTCAGAAAACTATATTCTTAAAAATATTAGTTTTGAAATTGATAAAGGTGAGGTTTTATACATTCAGGGTCCTAATGGATCAGGAAAATCCACTCTTTTAAGCTCAATAACTGGGTATCCAGATCTAGAAATAACAGAAGGTTCAGTTTTTTTAAATGATGTATTGATAAATGATTTGTCAATTGAAGAGAGATCAAAAAAAGGCATTTTTTTAGCTAATCAATCCCCAATTTCAATTCCTGGGTTATCACTAAGAGAGTATCTACGAATTATTTATAATATTCATCATTCTGAGAAACTTCCAGTTTTTAAATTTAAAAAAATTCTTGAAGAAATTGCTCAAAAAATAAATTATCCGTTTGAACTTTTATCTAGAAATTTAAATGAAGGTTTTTCAGGAGGAGAACGTAAGAAAACTGAAATTTTACAACTATTACTTATAAATCCAAAGGTTGTTTTACTTGATGAAGTAGATTCAGGTTTAGATAAAAAATCTAGAGAAATTATATTTAAAGGCTTAGATGAATTTAAGAATCACAATCCAGAATCAATTTGGGTAGTTATTTCTCACTACGATGAAATAGAAAAATATATTAAACCTTCAAAATTTTTAAAATTAGAGAAGGGAGAGCAGATTAGTTAGTATGATAAAATGTTGTGCTAATAAAAGTTTTTCTCTATACTTTTAAATATATAAACTTTTAACTTTTAAACAATGCCAGGTCTTAGAAATGCAAATGAGTCAGGATCTATCGAAGGATCTCCTTTGCTTGCAAGAGCTGAAGGAAATAGTTCTACTGAATCTAATCCACAAAGCACAGTGCACGCTGATAGATTTGATATGGCTCGATTTACTGAAAGAAAAGAAAACAAAGAAGAAAGTTCTTTAAGAATTATTCTTTACGTAATTGTAGTAATTATTATAGGAGTAGGACTTGCTCTACTTGTAAGAACTTTGATTTCTAATCAATCTCAAAATGAGCCAAATGAAAATAATTCTGAAAATGAAACTCCTACTGATCAAAATCCAGTTGAGTCTTCAAATATTTCAATAAGTACAGCAATGAAGAGTGATCCATCAGATGCTCCTACTAACGAAGAACTTGTAGATGCGCTTTCTCTTTCAGTAGGCAACTCTAATGCATCAGTTGAAAACGTTTCTGTATCTAGATTCAGTTATTCAAAGTTTACAACTTTCGCAAGAATGAACTTTATGATTGATGGAGTGACAAATGAAGCAGAACTTCCGAAAATTGCAATAAATTATGATTCAACAAGAAATTCATTAGATATTGTATTACCATCTGAGATGGAGATAAATGAGAACTTAAAAGAAACTATTCAAATAAACGATACAGTTTCAAATGTAACATTTAATGCTAATACAAATACATTCACAGTTAATGTAGCTAGTGGATTTAAATATCTAGTTATTCCAACAACTGCTGGATTAACAGTCGATGTTAAAACATTAGAACAAATTGAAGGACCATCTACTGAAGAGCCAGAAACAGAGGAACCAGTTGAAGAAGAACCAGAAACTGAAACTCCTGAAACTCCAGATCCAGAAGAAGAACCTTCTACACCTCCTTCAGGAACAAGACTTGATAATGAGTTCTCAAGACAAAAACAGTTTGTCTCAGGTGGAGTAAGCGGAAATTCAATTGTATTTAATGAAACATATTTCTCAGATTTAGGAGATTTCTTTGAGATAGCATGGGGAAGACCTGAGTTTGTAGGAACAGAATATACTCCATATGCTACTGCTGAATCAGTTACAGAGGATGGTATTCCATTCATTAGACTAACGATTGAAAATTTAGAAAGTATTGAATTTGAACCATCTGGTGTATTCCAGAATAATATTCCAGTAAATCTTGTAGCAGCTAATTTCGTAAGAGCTGATTTAGAATCTTTTTCAAATGGAAAGGCTGTTATTATGATTCAATTAAAGAACGAAGCTGACTATAGACTTATAAGTACAACAACTATAAGTGGACTTACACAAGTTCTTGCTTTACAAATTAGGGACTAAAACATAAATGAAACATAAATCGCTATGGTTATTTATAATATTTATAATCTCCATAGCGATTTTCCTTTTTGGAATTTACATTTTCTTCGAACCTTTTAATTCTGCAAATCGAATTTTTAAGAATGATATTGAAATTAAGCATTCAGATATTTTTTCTAAAGCCACTTTTTCAGAAACAATTAGTTTACGAGGAGGATTATCTGTGCCTTTATTAGAAGCAGAAGGCTTCTTATTTCCACAAATTGAAGAGACAGTAAGTAAAACAATCTCTGCAGATTTCACTACAGATAAAATTGAAGTTATAGAAGAAGATAATACATCTGAAGTTGATGATTATAGATTCGGAGATGACTTAATTATTGAAAATTCTGAATTCTTTTTAGAAGTCATTTCAAAAGGAGATTATAGATCAAGAAGAGGTTCAGATAATTGGACTATTACATTAGGTACTAGGGCAAGTGAAATGGTTATTGAGAAAGAATTAGAAGTTTTACTAAAAAATAAGTTCGGAGGAAGTGTTGAAGTAGCTAATGTTCAGGTTAATTTAAATGGTGATTCGAAAATAATCATTGATCTAAATACTGAAATTGAACATAGAAGTGGATTTAGTATTCATGTCGAAAATGCTGAACTTACTTTTGAATTGAAAGGAACTGAGATAGACACAATAATGAGTGAAAACAATTTAGATTCAAAAGGGGCTTTTATTATTGATGAATATTCCTACAGCCTTTTACTAAATTCCTACAATTTAGCTGAATAATTTCTCGTTCAAAACTTTTGATTCTTGATCGGAAAGATTTTGATATGTAACTCTTACTGTATATTTTATTTCTCCCTTACTAGAATATACATCCACAATTTCCCAAGACCATATATTTTCTAGATTGTTTTCAATTTTTTCTGCTATGAAATCAACTAAAGAATCATTCTCTTTTAAAATTATATTCGAATCTAAGCTAACAAGCTTTCCTAGAAGCTCTATAGTAGATTTTAAATCCTCAGGTCTATTTTGTATTAAGTTGTCTATCTCATTAATATTAATTTCACAGTAAGATCCTTCTATTCCCTCTAATTTATTAAAAGTATAAATTACACCAATATTAGAAAGATTATTATTATTTCCAGCAATAATATTAAAACAAGTTTTAGGATGCGCATAAGCTGGAACAATTTCTGAAGGACTATATTTAATTATTGAAACTGAATTGGATCCTAAGACTTTCTCTAATATCTCTTGTATGCTTTTTAGAGATTTATTAGATGTAGCTATTGCAAGAGAATAGTGTTCTCTATAAATTCCATCAATACTGTAAAACACCTTACCTTCTTCAAAAATTCTTATATCACCTACAAATTTTTTATTATATTGTTGAATTTGACCGACTATTCCGGCACTTAAAGATTGACGAATAATTGGAACTTCTTCGTTTATAGAATTTTGAACTCTTATTGCTTTTGTTTCAGAAAAATTTCCTTTACTATTTTTCTCTTCATCTACAAGTGGCCATGATCTAATCTCATCATATCCATTAGCTACTAGGAAATTTTTTAGAGAATCGATAAGTTTTATATGTGTAGGAGTGACATCTTTAACTAGGGTTACGTTTAATTTATCTGTTGGAAGGCTATAGTAACCATACATTCTAATTATCTCTTCAAATACATCTTCTTCCTGCTCAATATCTAATCTATTAATTGGTCTTCTAACAATGATTGAAGGTAGATTTTTTTCTTTTATATCAAAACCAAGTTTTTCTAAATATGATATAGAATCATCATAGCCAATCTCAATACCTGCTATTTGTTGAACTTTATCTAAATCAACATTGATCTCATTTCGTTCATTTTTTATTAGATAATTTTCATAAATTTTTGAACTTAATTCACCTCCACAATATTCTAATATTAAATTAATCAACATATTAAATGCCTCATCTAATGATTCAGGATCCATAAATTTTTCAAGCCTTGAGCTAGCTTCAGTAAATACTTTCATCTCTCGACTATTTCTTCTAATCAGTCCACCATCATAAACCGCCATTTCTACTATTACATTTTTAGATTTCTTAGACATAGCTGCCTTATCGCCTCCAACTAATCCAGCTAGAGCTAAAGGAGTTTTACCATCAGAAACTACTAATGAATCTTTCGTTAATTCGATTTCTGTACCATCAAGCGAAATCATTTTCTTGTAGCTTGGATTTATTTCCCAGGTTAATCCATCGCCTGAAATGTCTGCATCGAAAGCATGAGAAGGATGAGCAGTTTCTAACATTACGTAATTAGTTAGATCTACAAGATTGTTAATTGAATTAATATCATAATGTGCAAGATATTCTTTTAACCATGATGGAGATTCACTGACTTTAATATTAGAAAGTTTAACGGCCATAACTCTTTTTACTGCTTCTTTTGCCTTAATACTTATAGGAAGTTCAGGTAGATCACTATCTTTTAACTCAGAATATTCTGGTGTTTTATAATCAAGATTTAAATAAGCAGCAATATCTCGAGCTAATCCTTGGACTCCAAAACAATCAACTCGATTTTGTCTTACTTCAAGATCAGTTAAAAAGTCCTTATTCCCCTCATAAGAAACCTCTAGAATTTCACCATCCTTCATATAACCAATTTCGGTAAAAATTCTTGCAGCTTCGTCTGCATCGACTTTAATTTCAGGTATATACCTTTTTAGACTACTATGAAGTAATTTCATTATTAAATTTTAAGAATATTATAAAGAATAGGTTTTGATTTTAACTCACGTTCTATAATCTGTTCCACCCATTCAACATGCAATTTTAGCATTTTTTTCTTTTCTTCTAAGCTTAAATTTACCCTTAGGGCATTATAAATATTGGTTTTAAGTATAAATTTCTGGGTTTTTAGTAGTCTTTCATCATATTCTGCTTCAGACTCTCCTTGAATAACTGAAGGTGAATGACCTGTAGACTCAAGAACTTTAAGTAATAGAATCGATAGAATAAAAAAATAGTCTTTATTATTAGATTCTAATGTTTCCTGTAAATCTCTAAAAAGCTCATTTTCTTCAGATTCTTCATAACAAAAATGGCCTAAAATTTCGAAAATAAACTGAATAGAAGTTATACCTTCAATTGAATCCTTCCAGTGTTTATATTCATTATCTATTTTAATATCCTGAAGTATCGGTAGAGAATAGCCATCTACGATTTTTGCATTGATTAAATTTCCAATTTCAATAGCTGAAGATTTTCTGCTTGTAGGTTTTCTGGCTCCTTTTGCTAGCATTGCTTCTTTTGAACCTTTAGTATTAATAAGATGGATAATCTTATCTGTAGCTCGAGAGTTAAAAATCCTATATATTATACCTTTGATATTTCTGGTTTTTCTCATATTCTGGTATTATTCTAACATTTGAAAATTCAAACTATTTTCAAATGTATAAGCTAGAATTAGCAAAATTTAAATATTAATTAATAAAAATGAAAGGAATAAAATACGTCGTTTTCCTAATACCAGTAGTTGCTTTTGCATTTTTTCTAATTTATTCTTCAAGACCTGATGGTAATGTTAAATATGAACCAACTGTTCTACTAGGTGAAAAAGAATGGATTATAGCCTCCTCTTATATAGATTGTAATGAAAAACAATGTCTTCAGGTTAAAGAGAATGAAGCTGATGAGTTTATGACTTTGGAGCAAGAGATTGAAGGTTTTGAGTATTCTGAAGGTGTTGAATATAGAGTTCGGGTTAATGAGAATAGTGAAGGTAATCTAACTTTAGACGCTATATTGTCAATAATGAATCCTGAAGAGAGTAGGCTTGCAAACTCAGAGAGTTATCCTATTGAAACAGTAACAGAAGTTACAGAACTTAGAACTGAAGTGCTTACAGAGGGTTATGGAGAAGTAATGGTTGAGCCTAACGCAACTGTTGTTGCTAATTACTCAGGTTGGATTGCTTCAACTGGTGACATTTTCGATAGCTCTTTTAACTCAGGTTCAAACGACGGAATACAATTCTCACTATTAGGAGTAATTGAAGGATGGCAACAAGGAGTTCCTGGAATGAAATTAGGTGAGGTTAGAAGAATATATGTACCTTCTGAACTTGGTTATGGAGAGGCTGGCTCAGGATCAATTCCCCCTAATTCAGACTTAATATTCGATGTAGAATTAATGGCTATAAATTAAAATTGAATAAAATTATTAAATATTCAATAATAGTACTGAGTAAATTATTTTTATGGATGATAAAATGGGAGGAACTTTTTTTAAACGAAGGACAGATCTAAAGCAAGATAATGTTTTTGTAGATATATTACAGTCTATTGCAATAGCAGTTGCATTATCAATTTTTCTTTATGTATTTATCCTAACTCCAAATGAAGTTGATGGACCGTCGATGGAGCCTAATTTTATAACTGGTGATTTACTATTTACAAGTAAATTGCACAGATGGTTCAATGATACAGGTATTGGAAATACATTAAACTTTAATTACAACAGAGGTGATGTTGTTGTTTTTCAAAAACCAGGATTAAATGACTTTGTTAAAAGAGTGATTGCGGTTCCAGGAGATTCAATCAGAATTGAAGATGGCATTTATTATATTAATGATCAGAAACTTGAAGAGTATTATGATTTAAATAATGATCAAAGAAAAGATGGATCATTTCTTCAAGATGGCGATGAGCCTTACATCTTAAAAGAAGATGAATACTTTCTTTCAGGAGATAATAGAAATGTAAGCTTTGATTCAAGATCCCTTGGCCCAATTAAAGAGGATTGGATAAAAGGAAAAGTAATATTTAGATTCTGGCCATTGAGTAAATTTGGAGTTATACAATCAGGTAAGAGTGAACTTATTGATTCTTAAATAATGAAATGAGCGATAATCCATTTCTACAAGTTAAAAAGGAGAGAAAGATTAATGTAATAGCGCTTGTTGTTACTTTTACTGCGATTATAGTTACTTCAATAGCGCTATTTTACTTTTTTGTTTTTACTCCTAATGAGGTAAGTGGACCTTCTATGCTTCCTAATTTCGAAGATGGTGATTTCCTGCTTGTAAGTAGACCACATACTTGGTTTTATGGAACAGAAATTGCTAATACATTAGGAATTACTTATGAGAGAGGAGATGTAGTTATTTTTAGAGAACCAGGTGCTGGAGATATTGTAAAAAGAATTATAGGGAAGCCTGGAGATTCCGTAAGAATTGAGAATGGAGTGTTTTTTGTAAATGGAGAGGCTGTAGAAGAGCAATTTACAATACTAAATAATGAGAGATTAGATGGAGTTTTTCTTATTGATGGAGGAAGTGCGGTAATTTTAGATGAAGGTGAGTTTTTTTTGGCTGGAGATAATAGAGATGTGAGTTTTGATTCAAGATCTCTTGGACCAATTAATATTTCAGATATAAAGGGAAAAGTTATTTTTAGAATTTACCCTTCAGAATCTTTTGGCTCAATTAAACGGGGGGATTTAGGGCTTAATTAGTAGTACTTTCTACAGTTGGAATATCAACTGGCTTATTAGCAGGATCGTTTTTAGACTCTCTTTCTAAATAAGATTTAATCCAGACTTTCTTAACAAAAGGTATTGTTTGTTTAGAAAGAACATAAGCACCTGCAGGAATAAAAGCATTAATAATTACATTTTCAACATCAAGTAAAAAAAGCATAAACGCTACGAAAATATAAGTATTTAAAGCTACAAGAACGACTCTAGTTTTACTTTTAAGCCATTATCTTGCATCAGTGAGTATTTTTCTTGAAGTGACAGCTTAGATACCTGTTCTTCTAAGCTTATAACTCTTTCATCTAAAGCTGTAAGTTCTTCAGAGATAGCCACATAATTTGCTTTAAAAATTTATTTAGAGTGCTAATATATACTTACATAAACTATCCGTAAAAAAAGTAAAAATGAAGACTTTCAAGACACTTTTAACCTTTCTTTTTGTATTCTCACTAACTACCATAATATTCAAAACGGACGCAAAGGCTCTCTCATGGGAACTACCTGAATATAATGTGGATATTGTTATTGAAGAAAACTCACGTTTCTCAGTAACAGAGGAAAGCACACACATTTTTACAGGGGAGTTGAATGGTTTGAGAAGAGATATTACCTTAGATGATTCTATTAAGAACCAACAGTGCATAGAAAATCCACTACTTACATGTGGAGGCTTTGAGTTCCTTACATTTGATTATTTAGAACTAGATGGTAAAAAATTAGATAATAACGAGTATAAAATTTATGAAGTTGACGATGGATATGCAAATTACTTCAGAATAGAGAAAAGACTAAAGGATCCTGCAGAATATGTAACTAATGATAGTTATACATGGCAATATAAGTATTACATTTATGGAGGAATTCAGTGGTTATATAATGATGCGAATGAACAAGTTCCTTTTTTCTATTGGAATTTACTTCCAGAAACTCGGGGCGCTGTAATTGAAAGTTCAAAAATTAATATTAAATTTCCAGACACGGTAGTTTTCGATGAGAGTAAATTTGAAATTTACACTGACTACTATTCAACAATAAACTACGAATATCTCTTTAATTCAGAAACAAATACTTTAGAGCTTAGTTTTGAAAACCTTCCATCATACGGACCAGTAACTATGTCCTATGAATTTAAAGAAGGTGAATTAATTGAAACAGGTTCACTTGAATATAATTTTATACATCCAACTCTAGGTTCAGATGTTTATTTTGACGGATTAAAGATTGATGCTAATTCAGATAATAAATTAGAATTCCTTCCAGCAGATGATTTTGTGATTACCTTTGATAGATTTGGTTATAACGAGCAAGATGTAGAAGTTGAAATAGAACCTGGGAGAACTTCAGAAGTTGAGGTTAATTTAAAACCTGAAATTTGGATGCAAGCATTAATATTTGGTAGTGGATTTTTAGCTGTTGTTGGCCTTTTTGGAATTCTGTACTCACCATTCTTTGTATATAGAAAATGGGCAACAAAAGGACGAGATATAGATAGTGTAAGAACAATTATCCCACAATACAGACCTCCTGAAGGAATGAGACCTTATCTTTTAGGTTCATTAAAAGATAAGATGGTAGATAAAAAAGATATAACAGGAACACTTATTGATTTAGCCTACAGAGGATTTATAAAAATTAAGGAAATTAAAAAGAAAACTAATTATGAATTGACAAAACTAAATGGAAAGGAAGGTGAGACTTTAGATTCAATTGAGACGGATTTAATGAATGCGATTTTTGGTAATAAAGACACTGTTCAAACAAAAGATATTCAAAGTTCTGTATTAGCACTTAAAATGCATAATTTAGTTAAAGATATCTATAAAAAAATGCAAGAAGATTGCTATTTTGAAATAAATCCTGAAACAACTAGAAATACATATATTGGACTTGGAGTTGGAATGTTGATTTTAGGTATTCTTTCTTCAATATTCTTAACAATAGGAATAATCACTCTTACTGGAGAACCTAATTTCTTTACTCTAGGAGTTGCTTTAACTATTGCTGGATTTGGATATCTAATAATTGCTAAGCATATGCCTTCAAAAACCAAGAAAGGATCTAAGGCTTTAGGAGATATAAAAGGATTTAAAATGTATTTAGAAACAGCTGAAAGGTTTAGAGTACAAAATTTAAAACCAGAGGAATTTGAGAAATTCTTATCCTTTGCAGTAGTTTTTGGTGTAGAGAAAAAATGGGCAAGTGCATTTAAAGATATATATAAAGGTACTCCTGACTGGTATGAAGGTGAGTCGGATTTATTAGATGCTTTCTATATAAGTAACTTTGTAAATAATTTCTCAAACGCTACAGAAAGCTCATTTAATCCACCCGGAAGTAGTGGATTCTCATCAGGAGGAGGCTGGTCTGGAGGTGGATTTAGTAGTGAATCATCTTTTGGAGGTTTCTCTGGAGGAGGAGGTGGGGGAGGAAGCTCTGGAGGCTGGTAAACTTTGATTTAGGCTGTATATAGCTGTAGAATCAAGGATGAATAAATTTTCAAACGAAAAAATTTTTCTATTAATTTTTTTGATAATATCTTTAGTTTCTTTATCTTTTTTTCTAGCGATTAAAGTAAGCTCACAAGAAAATGTTGATGTAAATGCAATAGTTGGTGGTTGTACATTACAAGTAACTGTTTACCCAGAGAAGAGAATTCCTGTAACTGGAAATTGGGGAACAAACCTAGATGTAGAGCTTTATTTAGCTTCAAATAATCAGTACCAGGGAACCTTAACTGGATTAAGTAATAATTCAGGAATAGCTGTTTTTGATGTTTGTGATGAAATTTCTCCAGTTGCTACAGATTATAAGATTTATATTAGAGGTAAATCTCATTTAAGAAGAAATTATGGAATTCATACACTCTTTAATACTCCAAGCAGTAGTTTAGACCTTTCGAGTGATGGAAAACTTATTGCTGGAGAGACCAGTATTGTTTATGATAATTTTATTAATGTTCTTGATATTTCTACGCAAATATCTAAGCTTGAGACTAATGATGATAAAAATGATTTAAACCAAGACGGAGAAGTAAATGTTTTAGATATCGCTACATCTATTAATAATTATTTAACAGAAGGAGATTGTTCTCCGAAAGAATCAGAAGATGGAATTTGTACTTAATAAAAATGTATTAAGAGTAATATTAACAATGTTTATATTTACATTGTTTATTCCTTTATTTATATCAATAAGTAGAGCAGCAACCTTTAGTCTTAATCCTTCAAACACAACATTTGAAAGAACTTGCGTAAGGTCTATTGCTATTGAAATAGATGCAACTGGAGAGAATTCTAACGCTGGAGAAATAGAAATAAACTATAATCCTTCAGCTATAACAATTGTAGATAGTAATCCTGATATTAATGGTAAACAAATAGAACCAGGAAATGCTTACGAAACTTACTTTTATAATGACGTTAATGAAGCAACGGGAACTATTAAACTTGCTGGAGCTTCTTTTTTAACTACACTTAATTCAAAGAAAACATTCGCAATTATTAATTTTGCTTCAAGTCAAAGCGCTACTACAACAAAATTGAATATTAAATTTGATGGAGTTGGAGCAACAATGGATAGTAATATTGCTGATGCTTCAACAAGTAATGATTTATTAAGTGGTGTTACAAATGGAACTTATAGTTTTATTAACGGACCATGTCAGTCTGACACAACTGCACCATCCGTAGTTTTTCAGACACCAACAAACGGAGCTACAAATGTATCTTTGAATAGTAATGTTGTTGTTAAGATCAATGATAACCAAAGTGGAGTTGACTTAAATACAATAATCTTTGTTATAAATGGTATTTCCTACGATGTAAATAATCCCGCTGTTAGTTATACAACGAATGGAAGTGAATACACATTTACAATTAATCCTAATGTTGATTTCCCAGCAGACCAAGCAAGTACAATTGTTTTGAGTGGAAAAGATAATGCTGGAAATAGTTTTAGTAGTCAGATTTTGTTTAATGTTCCTGTTCAAGAACCTGAACCTACAGATAATTCTTCACCAGTTGTAAATTTTGTTAATCCTTCAAACTTAGAGAATAACGTTGGACCAAATGAAAATATAATTATAAATATTTCAGATGATGGAAGTGGGGTAGACTCATCTTCAATAATACTTTACATAAATGGTCAACAATTTAATCCTGGTGATTTTGGAATTACTGGAGACCCTTCTTTCTTTACTATTATGCTAAATGGTTCAGGACTAATTCTAGAAGATCAGGTTAATTTTATTAGAATTACTGGAAAAGATTTAGATAATAATACCTTCGATCAACAAATTATTTTTAATATTCAAACAGCAGAAGAGTGTCCGGTTATTGATGATGATGAAGATCCTACAGAAGATCCAGGAGACGATGACAATAACAACGATGACGACGATGATGTTGATGTTACTGATCCAGGAATTAGTCCTGGATTCGAGGATCTAATTGAACAATTACAAAATAATCCTAATAGTGCTGAAAATTTAATTCCTAACTGTTTTGGAAATGAAATTGAATTCAAAGAAGTGCCAGAAGTATTAACTGGACTTCTAGGTTCAGAAAACCCTTTTCAAGATACGGGTCTCGAGAATACATTTATTGGATCAGTTGCTAAAGAGACTGGCGTTAGTGGATTTGCAGCCCTTCTTACTTTCTTATTATTCTCTTTAAATGCAATTCCACTTGCATCATTAATATTAGGAGCACCTGGTCTTGGAATAAAACTAATTGGGATTATATTTGGAAAAGTAAGTGATGAACCTTGGGGAGTAATTAAAGATGCGGTTACTAATAAACCTATACCTTTTGCTATTTGTCAGGTTTTTGTAAAAGGATCACAATATAAATTAAGTCAAACAGTCAGTGATTTAGAAGGTAGATATGGATTTATATTGAGTACTGGGGACTATAGAATTGAGGTTCGGCAATCAGGATATAAATCATATTCTAGAAATATAACAATTGCTGAAGGAGAGGCATCTTATGTTTACGATGTAGATCTTATTCCTGTAGATAAATCAGCTGAATATAAAACAAATATATTTAGAGATGTTTGGAAATCTATAGTTAGATTCTATAAAAGATTCTCAAGAGTATTATTCATTTTTGGATTCTTGTTCTCAGTACTTTCAATTTTCTTATCATTTAGTGTTTTGAATGTAGCGATTCTAGTCATTTATGGTTTAATAATTCTAAGTTATGTATTCCATCTTTATTTGAAAGACCTAAATACGCTTCAGTAGTTAATTCAGAAAATAATCTAAGAGTACCATACGCACAAGTTAAAATATTTGATCCTGTAACATGGAAGCTTATTGATTCTAAGATCACTAATTTTAATGGGCAATTTGATTTTTACGGTAAACCTGGAGCGTACGGATTATTAGTTGCTGCAAGAGGGTATTCATTTCCATCAGTTAAGAATAAATACAAACTTTCAAAAGAAAAGTATGAAGCTCTTGTAATTGTAAAATTAAAACAGGGAAAGAAAGAACTTCAATTCTTTGTTGATCCAAGAGAGACAGGAGGTTCTAGATCTGATAGCCAGGAGTATGGTGGAGGTAACTTAAGTTCACCATTTTCTTAATACTTAAGGCATCTTCTTGAAAACAAGTAATGCAAAACGTATACTAAAATGTATTTAATTGATTTATTTCCTTATGAAAAATAAACAAATTTCAAATCTTTTATTAGTTGTAGCTGTACTGATGTTACCTCTGCTAGCTTTTAGAATATTTACATTAAACTTAGCTCAAGCAGCTGCAGTAACTGTAACTCCCTACGAATACTCAAGTTGCTTTAGCAGGTGGTGAGATAACTTATACTTATACAGCAAGTACCGCAGTAGAAGCAGCAGGGAAAACCTATCAGATAATTGTAACTCCAGCATTACCAGGTGCATTAGCTGATTGTGCTGTTCCAACAACTGCAATAGATACAACTTCTGGAGGAGTAGGAACTTTTTCAGGATTTACAACAACAGGCGCTGTTTTTACAACATCAACACCAACAACAACTACAGGAAGATCTCTATGTCTTGATTTTCCTTCAGAAACAAACCCAAACAGCTATTCAGTAATGATTTCTTCTTAAACAGGAGATTATGGATTATCTATGGCTCATTATGCTGATAATAATGTTGTAAATGTATCTGCAAATGTAGGAGCTTCTTTATCATTTAATATTGTTAATCTTGGAGACACAGCAGATACAAATGTATGTCAACTAGGAAATGTTACAACTCTAACAGCTGTTGATTTAGATGCTGTAGATGACGGTGATGGAGAGTGTGGTTATGGTCTTGCTGTTGGAACTAATGCAACGAATGGATTTACTGTACAAGTAACTGGAAGTGCAAATGGTCTATATAATGGAGCTCATACTATGACTGATGTTGCGGGAGCTTTTGGAACTGGTACTGAAGAATATGGATTTGCAAATGTAACAGTTCCAGCTTGAGTTACTGCTGAGGCAGGATTTACAGGCGCTAACGGATATCCTATTCCAATTGTAGCTACTGACTTAGTGAGCGCAGCTACACCATTTACTTATACTTCAGGAGTAAATGATACTGACATTACAAAGTTAGTTCATGGATTAACAGTAGCATCAGGTACTCCTGTTGGAGCATATAAACAAACTGTAACTTATACTGCAGTTGCAAATTTCTAAGAATATGAAAATTAATACAACTTTAAAATTTATTATTTTAATCTCAACTCTTATAGTTTCACTTTTATTACTAAATAAAACTGTTGAAGCTTATAGAGGTCCTGTTATTAATGAATTTTTTGTAGAGATTGACGGTGCAAATCCAGGTGACACAATAACTAGATCATATAAAGTAACAAACGATTATGCACCAAATGAAGATGGAACTGATGTTTCTGTAACTTTTGATATTGAAGTTGTTAATTTTACTCAAAGACAGGTAGACGGAGGTATTGAATTTATTGAGGAAAATGAATTACCTTCAGATTTAAGAATGTCAGATTGGATAACAGTAGAACCTTCTACGTTTACACTTGAGAATCATGGACAAAGTCAGGAAGTAACTTATACGATTAATGTTCCTGAAGATGCTGAAGGAGGGGGAAGATATGCTGCATTAATGCTACGACCTTCAGTTAATAATGCGGGTACTGGTGTTGATGGAAGCCTACCAGTTCCAACAGGAGCCAATTCTGGTATTAATTCACAGTTATCTACGTTAGTATTTCTAACTGTTAATGGCGATATTGAGCTTAATCTTGAGTTAACAGATTTTCATGTAGAGACTTTAGATGAAAAAGTTCAAAAAACTTTCTGGGGCGGACCAGTTAAAGCTGTTGCAACATTTACAAACACAGGAAATGTTCATTTAGCGCCAAGAGGAGTTATATTCTTTCATAAAGGTGATGCAATTGAAGCTAGAGTTAATCCAGAACTTTCAACACAGATAAATGAAGATCTGCTTTATGTTTTACCAGGAGCATCTAGATCTTATGAAATTATATGGAATCCTGAATCATTTGTATACACAGAAGCGAAAGAAATTAGAGGAGACGAGACAATTACATTGCGAGAAGGTGATCCTGGATTTATGGATTACGAAGTTAAAGATATTGAATATTCAACAAAATACGATCTAAATAAATTAGGTAATATACTTTTCGGAGAATACAAAGTATCTGTACAATATGCAGCAGATAATGATACAGATTTTACTGATGAAGTCTCAGGTGAATCCACAGTTACATTTTTCTTTTTACCTGTTCCATTAATAATAGCGTTATTAGTTCCAGTATTATTAATTATTGTTCTAGTAATAGTTATGAAGGTTAGAAAAAGAAAAAAGAAAGTGAAAACTGAGGTAAACAGTACAAGTATTAATAATAATGTTCAAACTAACATATAAACAAAAATTTCTAATAATCTTTCTTATTGTTGGCTTTTTGACTCAACCTATATCTGTATTTGCTCAGGATCTAGAATCTCCCTCATATTCTATAAAAGACCCAAGTTTTATTGGAAGCTCAGGTATATCTGATTCTGGAACAAATAATTTAAGTTTACTAAGTTCATTTGGAGATTTTACATCTGATGCTAGGTTAGAAAGTGGAAATTATGCTCTTGGCGTTGGTTTCCCTAATGGGATAATGACAAATGTGCCTTTAGTAAATTGTTTTGAAGCAACTTCTGATGATAGTGTTGGAGGTGAACCTGATACTGAATGTAACGGATACCCACTTACAGCTGCAACAGGAGGTAACGATATTATATCTGGTGATGGATTACAAGGTATATGTGGTTCTCCGGGATGTTACGATAAGCTAAAAATTGAAATTGGTCATCAAGGAAATCCAATAGATACACTATATTTAGTTAGAATAACTGATGAAGATTTAGCAATAGATTATTATGTTCAAAGTGATAATACTATAGACACAACGTACGACATAGCTGACTATCAAACAATTTGTCAGTTAGAAGGTTTAGATACAAGAACAGGAAGTGGATGTGTAAATTCAGGAGATCCAGAATGGAATCAAACTCTTCAAAGTTATAATGTTTTAGGTTTAAGACCAGAAGGAGCTTACTCAGTAAATGTTAGAGCACTTCAGGGAGACTTTACAGAAGGACCATTTAGTCCAGACATAACTCCAATAACTTTAGAATATCCAGCACTTGTATTCGATATTGATATTGCTGATTCAGGAGGTATGGCAACAGACACAGATGCTCCTCATATTATTCAGTTAGGAGATATTACAGCAACGACTGTAACTGCTACAGACAGAATATGGGTTGACTCAGGAACAAATAATTCAAATGGTTTAACAGTATCAGTTGAAAATGATGGATTAAGTAATGGATCGCATACAATTCCTTCAACAAGTGAAGATTTAAATGTAGATGCTGGAGGGGATGGTGGGTATGGTTTAAAAATTGAGACAATTACAGAAGGTCCTCTTGGACCATTAATTTCTAATCCAATATATCAGACTGCTGGTCCAAATGAAGTAGGGGCTATTGGAATCACTCCAACAACAATTTTCTATACTCAGGAAGTTCCTACAGACAGAGGCCCTGTTAGTAGCGGAAGAGTTGGAATAATGGTTAAAGCTAAGGCAGCCTCTTCAACTCCCCCTGGATCTTACATAGATGAAATTACTTTTACGATTATTGCTAATCCTTAATGAAGAAGATCTATACAATTATAACTTTTTTATTTTTAACAAGTTTCTGGATTGTTAACGTTAATGCACAAGAAGAAAACGAGACAATAATTGTTACTCCAGCGGTTTCTTATATTAATCCTGGAGAAGATATAACTTTTAGAATTGTAAATAATACAAGCAATACTTTCAAATTTGAAATTACTCCCATTTATTTCGACTTAGATCTAGAAGAAAGAATTTTAGTTAAAAGTTCTGAAGAAGTCCCAGCTAACACATTTAGAATTAGTAATTTAGAGGGAGAGATTCTTGCTGGTGAGAGTTTTGTTCAAACAATTGCCTATGTCGGTAACTCAACTACACTTATTCCCGGTATTCTTGTAAAACCTTCAGATGAAAGCTCGGATCAATTTGGTATTAGAGGCGAAATAGCATCAGTAATTATTGATTTATCACTTTCTGAAGCTGATAAAGAGAGTATAGAAACTAAATTTGAATTAAAACCAGAATCAACTTTTCTTGGATTAAGTATAGGAAAAAAGTATTCTTTATCATCATTTATTCAAAATAATTCAAATAAGATAATAAAAGCGGAAGGAGAAATTCATGTTACTACTGGTGATAAATATTTAAGCACATATCCTCAATCTGACCAGTTAATTGATAGTCTTTATCCTTCCGATCAGAAGGAATTTAATGAAGATTTTGTTGATAGTAGACCATGGTATAGACGAATAGGAAGAATAACTTTTACCCAGGAGTATAAGATAAATGGTAACGAAATAAAGATAGAACATACAATTATATCTCTTCCTGTTGAGCTTTTTATATCTGTAGGAGCAATTATAATTTTAGTTGCTTCTATTTTTTTTATAGTAAGACCTTTAGTTAATAAAAATAAAAAGAAAGGCTCAATGTGAGCCTCTCTTTTATTTATAACTATCTTTTATTCATCCTTCTTTTCACCGACAATGCTTGCAACAATTCCTGATGGAACTTCTGCATAGTGGCTAGGTTCCATTGTAGCTGATGCAGTTCCAGATGTTAGATTTCTAAGATCTGAAGTCATTCCAAATAATTCTCCAAGAGGTGCTTCCGCATTAATCTCTTTTGTCTTACCTCTAGGGACCATATTCTTAATTAACCCTCTTCTTCCAGAAATATATCCAGAAACTGAACCTACATGTTCTTCAGGTACATTTACATTAACCTTCATAATAGGTTCTAGAAGAATTGGTGTTGCTTTCTTCATAGCGTTCTTAACTCCGTAGAATGCTGCGGTTTTGAATGTATCTGTATTTGAGTCAACTTCGTGGTATGAACCGTCAACAATCTCAACTTCAACATCTACTACTGGGAATCCTCCAACAGGTCCTGCAGTCATAGAATCTTGGAATCCTTTGTCAATTGAAGGAATATATTCTCTTGGAATTGATCCTCCTTTAATACTATCAACAAAGTTATAACCTTCTCCTCGCTCTCTTGGTCTAATGATCATTTCAATATCAGCATATTGTCCAGCTCCTCCAGACTGTTTCTTTAGAAGTTCTCTATGAGTAGCTTCTGATTTAACAGTTTCTCTGTAAGCAACTTGTGGTTTACCGATATTTACATCAAGATTATAATCATCTTTAAGTAGTCTTACTTTAACTTCTAAATGTAACTCTCCCATTCCTGCGATAACAACTTGTCCAGTTTCCTGATCAGTTTGTGCATGGAATGTAGGATCTTCTGAAGTTAGTTTTGCTAGAGCTTCACCAAGTTTTTCTTGATCTGATTTAGTTTTTGGTTCAATAGCAAATCTTACAACAGGTTCTGGGAACTCAATACTTGCAAGTCTAATTTGATGCTTTTCATCGCAAAGAGTTTCTCCAGTCTTTGTATCTTTTAATCCTACTGCTGCAGCAATGTCTCCAGCTCGAACTACTGTTGCCTCTTCTCTAGAGTTTGCATGCATCATAACTATTCTTCCAACTCTTTCTCGTTTGCCATTTACACTATTATATACATAGCTACCTGCTTCGATCTTTCCTGAGTAAACTCTGAAGAAAGCTAAGTTTCCTACATGAGGATCAACAGCTAGTTTAAATACAAGAGCACTGAATGGTTCTTCTTCTGTAAGTTCTCTAGTAATAACTTCATCAGTGTCTGGATCCCAACCAGCAACTTTTCCCTTATAAACAACTTCTTCATGAGTCTCTTTATCTTCAACAACGTAGTCCTTATCAATAGGTGATGGTAGGTATCTACATACATTATCAAGCATTGCTTGAACTCCTTTGTTTTTAAGAGATGAACCAGGCATAACTGGAAATAGTTTACTTGCAAGAACAGCAGTTCTAATTCCTGCTCTTAGTTCTTCTGGAGTAAGTTCCTCTCCTTCTAGATACTTTTCAGCAATAGAGTCATCTGAGTCAGCAACAACTTCAATCAGTTTATTTCTCCATTCTTCAGCTTTTGCTTTGTAATCATCAGTCATATCGTGAATATCAATATCTTTTCCTTCCTCGTCTTTATGAGTTCTCATCTTCATTTCTACAAGATCTACTATTCCATTGAATTCATTTTCAACTCCAATAGGTAGTGCAATAGGTACAGCCTTTTCTGAAAGATGCTGTGTAATGCTGTCGTATGATTTATAGAAATCAGCTCCAATATTATCAAGTTTATTAATGTAACAAAGTCTTGGGACTTTGTATTTTTCTGCTTGGAACCAAACTTTTGAAGACTGTGGCTCCACTCCCATTTTTCCATCAAATACAACAACTGCCCCGTCAAGAACTCTAAGAGATCTCTCAACCTCAGCTGTGAAGTCTACGTGTCCAGGAGTATCGATAATGTTAATTCGATATTTCTGTCCTTCAAGTTCCCAGAATGCAGTAGTAGCAGCAGATTGAATAGTAATTCCTCTTTCTTTCTCCTGCTCCATGAAGTCCATGGTTGCAGCTCCTTCGTGCACTTCTCCAACCTTGTGTTTCTTTCCTGTAAAGAAAAGAATTCTCTCAGTTGTTGTTGTCTTACCAGCATCAACATGAGCAATGATTCCTAAGTTTCGATAATACTTAGTATCTTTTACTAATCCATAATCTGTTGCCATTGTATATAAAGTAATAAATATAAATTATTTCTTATCATTATTGTCATGGTGATGCTCTAAAACCATGATCTATCTGGTGATTCACCCTTAGAAAAGTCTTAGGATGACAAGAGTCTATACATCAATGAAATTATCGCTATAAAAAGCGTTTAGACGGGATAATATTAGCAGAAAAGCAAAGCAGTATCAATATATTTAGATTTTTAAATTTTTGTATTGTAATACAATGTTTAGTTTAAATTAAGCTGTTAAATTTCCCTAGTTTATTTGAATTTATGTCAAAAATTACTTTTTTAAGTACTACATTACTCTGTATCTTCATTTCTAACATTATCTTAAATGGACTTTTTTAGTAAATAGAGTTTTTGCTGAAGATCATAAGATTAGTATTCACTATGAGATTACAGAAAGCCCCTTGCATGCAGACAGTATGTCTGTTGAGGTAACAATAAAAAACGAAAGTCAAATCAGACTTTATAATACGACTGTAACCCTAGATCTACCTTCAGGAGTAGAGTTTCTAGAATCACTGAATCCACTAAACAGTGACAGGGATAAAATTGAGCCTACGCTTATTAGTAATATTTCATCTGAAGAATATAATAAAACTGTTATTTGGGATAAAGTTTCTGATTTACTACCAGGGGAATCAACTGTATTACACTTTAAATTAAAATTAGATGGTGAACCTTCGTTTTATATTGGAGATATTATTAAATTAAAAGCTAATGTTAAACTGTTTAATTCTCCTGTTTCAATTGTACCTATTGTAGAGACTGATGAAGACATTAAAGCAGAAATACTAGGCTTTAGGGTTAAAACTGAGAACGAAGTTGATATTGTATCTGGTACTAGTGAGGAAAGACTAAAGACAAGACAAATCGAAATTAAGAATAATGGCGAAAAAGATACAAATGAAGTAAGTGAAGTTATATTAGAAGAGAAACTTTCCAAAGGCATTGAACATGAATTGGAAAGCGAAGAAATGATTAACAATTCAGAAGGTATTAATTATGAATTCGAAGCAAATCAAAACTCATCAGGTACTTCTTTAAAATGGGTTTTTAATAAATTAAGTACTGATCTATATAAAAACCATTAAATATTTTCTATAAATACGGGATTCCATATTCAAAAGAGTCAGGTGTGGTAATAGAAGAGAATGAAGAAGTTAATATCACAACTGAAGTTAAAGCTGAATATGATACAAATAATGAAATCATTGATAACAATTATAAATCAATAGATGCTTTTAATGTTAAGTACATTTCGATTAATAAAACTGCAAATAGGAATGAGGCAAGCCCTGGGGATGAAATTGAATATAATATTAAAATTAAAACATCTGAATATTATTCTTATTCAAACATTAAAATAATTGACCAAATTCCTGATGGGCTAGAATTTATTTCTTTAAACATTTCTCCTTCTATTAATAATAGAGAGGTTACTTGGAGTATTGATTCTATTAATGAAAACTCAGAATTTATCATAACTTACTTAGTAAAAGTACTTCCAACTTATTCTAATGAGAATAATATTCTCTCAAATGATAATTTAAAAAATTCTGTTAGCTTAAAAGGTGAATGGAAATCTGTAGTTGAAGATAGAGTTGAAGAGTCTGAAGAGAAAGATAGTAAACATATTTCGACTCCAAAATTAAAAGTAGAGACAAAAGTTTGGAATCCAAGACAAAATAACTGGACTGATTCAATTTTAATAGGAAAAGGTTACGGCTCTGTTATTAGAACTGTATTAACTATTCCTGAAAAAGTAGACACAAAAAGCCTAGAACTAAAATTCTTTTATCCAGATTATTTACAAATTAATCCAAATGATATAGAAGTAACGATTGAAGGCAGTACAAGTGAATACGAAATAATAAGAAATACAGAAGGGGGTGTCTTATATTGGACTTAAGTTTAGTTCTGCTTCAAAAAACACCAAGATCACGTTAAAAGCTAACGCATTAATTGACAATTCTGATTCATTAATTCAGGGTAGCATTTTAAGAACTTTAACTAGAGCTACCTACATTAATTCTAATGAAAAAAGCAGGCTAGAAGTAGGGCAGGGAACATTTATAATTACAGATCCTAAAGTTGAATTAAAAATTAATAATGACGATAAATACACTACAAATGACTTAATTCAAAAGAATATACAAGTCATTGTTCCAGATACTTCTCTTCAGAATTATATTCGCTTCAGATATTTTGATGTAAATAGTAGTAAAGAATACTCTGAGTGGAGAAAAATTGATGATTTTGAATTTATAGAACCCGAATATTTAATTAGAGGAAATATTGATGGAGAGAAAACTATTTGTGCACAGGTTAAGGATGAAAAAGATGTTATATCTAAAGAAAGTTGTGACTCAATAATATTAGATAATATCGCTCCAAAAGGATCAATAATCATTAATAATGGAGATTCAGAAACCGAAAGCAGAGAAGTTGTAATTAATATTGAAGAAGATACAGATAATATCGACGATCCAGTGTTTTATTCATTTAGTCTAAATGCAGTTGATTGGAGTAATTGGACCGAGATGGAAAATGAAATAGAATTTAATAGTTTCTTACTCAATAACGTTGGAGTTGCCTCTGCGTTCGTTAGATTTAAAGATACTGCTGTAAATATTTCAAGAGCATATAGCGATTCAATAAGAATAAAAAACAATAATCCAGGCGATAATCAACTCCCAACATATAGCGCAGAATTTAGTGACTATGAACCTATCTTAAATTCAAATGCACCTTCCATTTACACTCTTTCAAACATTCCGTCATCTCTATACTCAAACTACGAATTGGGTCTAGTCTTTAATGTAAAAAATACAGGAACTTTAGTGTGGTATCCAGAAGGAGAAATAGATAACCCTGTTAATATTTCATATCACTGGCAATACGCAGATGGACCAAAAACAGGGCAATATTATACTTGGAATGGAAATAGATCATTATTAAGACATTCTGTTCAAAACAACGAGACTCATATTAATACTTCATTATTTTTACAAACACCAAGAGAGCCTGGAAATTTTAATCTAATTATTGAACCTGTGCATGAAGGTGTTACTTGGTTTTCAAATCAAGGAAATATTCCATTTACAAAAAATATACAAATAGAATTTTTTGAAGATGAAGAAAAGCAAGAGGGAGTACCAGGCTATGAAAGGGAAGATGACTTTGGTCATGGTCAGAATCCTGGGAATGTGAGTAGTGAAAATAGTTTTAATTATAAAACAATAGAATGCTCAACTAATAGAAGTACAATATTAAGAATTGCACCAAATAATGATTCAGCAATTATTAACTTCATTGGTGAGGGAGACATTGTGACAGCCTTTGGACAAAGTAATAGCTGGCTACAAGTTAAAACAGGAGATAATAAAATTGGCTGGATAGAGACTATAAACTTAGTTTGTGAAGGTGACGTTAGCGAGCTTCCAGTAATTCATACAGAAAATCTTTATAGAGAAAAGGCATTTATTTGCGATACAAGATTTGTTGCTTTAAGAACTGGTCCTTCATGGGATTCAACTGTAAATAAAATTATAAGATTAAATAATGAAATATATGTTCTACAAGAAATTCCTGAGGAGAAAGGAGGAACTTGGCTTCAAATAATGATGAAAGATGGATCAGCTGGATGGATTTTGGATTCCTTTGTTTGTGTTACAAAAGATGGTCAGGTATATAACTGGATTGATTACATAAACTTTGAAAGACCTTACGAAGATCCTTCAAAAACTCCTGAAGGAGAAGACTATGACGTTCCAATAACAAGTGATTTTGGAGAAAGAAATGGAGAATATCATACAGGAGTTGACTATGGTCTTTACTGTAATACTGAAATATTCTCTGCAGCAAAAGGAATAGTTTGAGAAACTTTTACAGAAGGAGTATTTTTAGGAAATGAAAGTACTCCAAGTACTCCTGCAAATTATGTGAAAATAGAACATGAGTCTAATCCAGATACCGATACAGGTGAGATATATAAATTTCAAACATGGTACTGGCATTTAGATGAAGTTTACGTTAACCTAGGTCAGGAAGTTAAACAAGGACAACCTATTGGAACAAGTGGAAATACTGGACATGTTCGTGGCCGTGAACTAGATGCTAACATATCAGTACAATATCAAGAAAATTCAGCTGTGTAAACTAAAGGAAGATAATCCCCACTTTTGCGGTCGAAATTGCTTGCAATG
>CAZWRA010000012.1:0-34601 GCA_964635995.1 uncultured Candidatus Saccharibacteria bacterium | reverse complement strand
AAAAATATATCTAAAAAATCTCTAAAAATTGCCTAGACAAATGGGTACAGTTTAGTTTATTAAATGTAGCTGCATTTAAAACTACAAGAGTTGTAGCAATAAAAAATGGAATTAGTATGATTAAAAAAATGATGATCGCAATTTTTATATTTTTCTTCACAAGCTATTCAAAAAATCTTTTAAGCCAGATAAATTAGTTTTTCCAAAATAATGCTCATCTTTTATATATTCTCTCTGATTTTCCCGAGAAATTGAAATTCCTAACTGAATAACTTCAGGCTTTAATTTAGAAAAGTAATTTGAGACATCGAAACCATTTTTATTATAGCTTGCTAAATTATGATCAATTAATACAACTTTCAAATCCTCAAGTATTTCATTTTGATTATCTTCAGGAAGTTTTTGAAAATCTTCAAGGCACTCCATGAAAAAAAAGTTTAAATTGTTCAGGAATAGCTTTCTTTAAATTATCTACGAAGTATTTTGAATCCTCAAAAACAAGAATTATCATTTTCTACTTGGTGTATAGAAAACAAAGACATAGTCATCAGGATCTCTTAAAGCAAATTCTCTTGATCCCCATGGCCAATCTCTAGGTTCGCTTGAAGGAAAGAAACCTTTTTCTTCAAGTTCTTTATATTTTTCGTCAACATTAGGAACTTCAAGATAAATAAAGAATGTTTTGCTTACCGATAAGTCCATTTCTTCTCTTTCTAGCTCAGGAACAGAAGCTTTAGTCATACATTGAAGAGTAACTACTCCTGCAGAAAAACTTACATAATTCTCCATTTCTGATTTAACTTCTAACCCTAAATCACTGTAGAATTGTTTAGTAACCTCAATATCAGAAACATACTAAAGAATAGAATTTAATTCCATCTTATTTAATTAAGAATTAATATAAGTATCCTTGCACTTTAAATTATTTCTTTTTAGCTTCAGGTGCTCCAACAATTTCTATTAGCTTAGAAAGTCCTCTCTGTCTTGTAATTACACTTCTTACGTATTCCCTAGCACTCTCAGATCTATATTGTTTCTTAACTTCAGGATCTGCAATTTTTTCAATCTCCTCATCAATATCTTTTTCTTCTGCAACAGTATTATGTTCGTTTGCTAGTGAAATTAAAACTAAATCTACAGAAATTTTTTCAATAGCCTGTTTTTTCCACTCCTCTTTTTTCTTCTCTATATCAGTTCCTTGAGTTGCAAGATAAGTATCTCTATCTAATTTTAGTTCTTCTAAACGTGAATTAAATTGATCTTCATAAATGCCTGCTTCATTCTCAATAAACATATCAGGGATTTCAAATTTACTTAATTTAATTGCTTCTTCAATAACTTTTGAAGTATAGGCATTATTTGCTTGTTCTTCTTTTAGTTGCTCTAATCTTTCTCTTACAGCTTTGTTAATATCTTTTAATGTCTTTTCATTTTCATAACCTAAAGCTTCAACTAACTTATCATTTAATTTAAAATCACTAATTCTAACTTCTTCTTCTTTTTTTTCTTCTTTTGAATCATCTTTCTTTGTGTTTTTAGGCTTAACTTCAATAACCTCTGTTAACTCTTTTATCTTTTGTGGGGGAATACTGGATCTAACGATATTTTTAACAACTGCTTCGATATCTTCATCATTTACAGGTTCTACTTCTCTTTTTATTTTAATTTTTTTAAAATCTCCTAATTTAACTTCAGGATAGTTTACAAACTGAAATGTAAAAAGAATGCCTTCTTTTTCGTCTGCTTTCTTAAGATCATATTCAGGAGCATGAACAGGTCGATCCTCTTCTTTCTGCATTATTTCATATGCTACTCTTGGCAATAACCTTCCTATGCTCTCAGTAATAAGTTTTCCACCAAGCTTTTGTTCAACCTTATCTTTAGGCACCTTTCCTGGTCTAAAACCGTCCATCTTTACTGTTTTTGAAAGCTCTGAGAATACTTCCTCTTTAAATTGTTCTAATTCTTTAAAATCAACATTTACCTCATACTCTACTTTATTCTTATCTCTTACTGTCTCTTTATATGTATATTTCATAAAATCCTTTAAAAAATGATTAAGCGCATGTTTCAGCGCTTAATTATATCGTATTTTTATATAATATTGAATGGAAAAGCTTTTCCTGTATGGTCTAATCGTAATAATCTCCAGCATTTTCAGGATCATAGTCAGCTCCTTCCAAATATGGATCTGAATCATCAAATACGTCGATTTCATCTACCCATACGTCATCCTCTTCTCCCTCGGCAGGAGTTAAAGATGATTTTTGTTTTAAGATTTGTTTGTCTTCATCCTCTCCCTCATCAGCACTACCATCATCTACAACTATATCCCCCATTGTATATGCTGTGTCATCTTCTTCAGGAGGTGTTTCATCTCCAGTGAAGCCATCCCCTAAGGAATCATCATCTATTTCACTATCATGCAAATCGGGGTCATCATATTCAATATCCTTTTTTTTAGCTTTCTTTGCCATTAACTTAAATCTAATAATTAAACGAAATTACAATAAATATGCTCAACTTGTCAACAATTGAATTCGCTAAACGAAGTTAGAATATAACGATTTAAGGTTATTTGCAACTTTTTCCCAGGAGTATTTTTCTAAAAAATTCTTATTGATTTGAATCTTACTTTTAACAGCTTTAGATAAAGCAAGAGTAACGTCTTCAGGTTTGTCATGTTTTACAAAATATGCCAGTCCCTCCATTGATTCTCTAAATACTTCAATATCGTTCATCACTGATGGAATTCCTCTTGAATAAGCTTCAATTGCTGGAAGACCAAATCCTTCTGCTAAACTTAAAAATAATAGCGCACTTGAATTGTCATAGATAGTCGGTAAATCTTCTTCTGGCACATATCCTAAAAATATTACTTTATCTTCAAGTTTTAGATCTTGAACTAAACTAAATATTGAATCATATAACCATCCTTTTTTTCCAACTATTAAATACTTATACTCTGGATTATTTTTTGAAAAAAGGTCAAAAGCCCTAATCATACCAGTATAATTTTTCCTTGGCTGTAAGGTACTTACACTTAATATATATTTTTCAGGAAGTGAATATTTGTTTTTAATTCTCAACTCATCGATATTATTAACTTCATTTAATGTCCATTCATGAAGGCCAATTCCTATACATTCAGTCTTCTTCTTTAAACCTGGATAATGTTTTATTAATTCTTTCTTCGTAGTTTCAGAAATAGTTCCAACTTTCTTAACAAACCTAGATGCAATATTTAACTGTAATTTAAACTTCTTTATTGAATCCCTAGGCCAATATTCAGGATTAGTAACTGGGACTATATCATGAATTATTTGAATAGTCCTAGGAAACCAAAAATTAAGCATTAAATTTGAAGGTGAGATTAAGGCATTAACATTTTGTCTTCTTAACCATAAACCTAACTTAAAAATCCATAAAAAATTAATTTTATCTGATTCAAAGACTTTTAGCTCCACATTTTGAATCCCTTTAAATACATTCAGATAATTTTCATTGTTAGATACTAATAAGAAATTCGTTTCTGGATCTGCCTTAATTAGCGCTTTTGTAAGTTCATAGGTATAATACTCTATTCCGGTCTTTTCCGGTCCTAATTGTGAGAAATCTATTGCTATTTTCATAAGACACAAATGTTAAACAATATTACCCTATATAATTACAGAAATATAGAAAAGGCGCGAATATCCTTACACGATAAGGTTAATACTTTAATAGCTAAAAATGGTTATGGGAAAACCAATCTGATTGAATCTATATACTATTCTATTTTTAGAACTTCTTTCAGACCATTAAAATCTTATACTGAAATAATCGGGAATAAAGACATAAGTACAAAAATTGAGCTTGAGTGGGATTCGAATGATATCGTTATCATTCTTAACAGTGAACCCAAACAAATCAGGAAAACACTTTTAAATTCAAAACGTGGAGTTAAAAAAGAAATTCTTTCAAAATTCGCCTTAATACTCTTCGCTCCTCATTCTGTAGATCTTGTAAATGGGGAACCTAAAATTCGTAGAGATGATTTTGATTCTTTTTTATTACTAGTTGAGCCAAAATATGAAACATTATTAAAACAATACACAACTGTTTTAAAAAACAGAAATGCTGTTATAAAAGCTATAAAAGATGGATTCTCAAAAAAGAACGAATTACATTTCTGGACTGATAAAATTATAGATTTATCTAGTCAATTATCAGAGATTAGAGAAAACTATATCAATAAGCTAAATACTATAGTTCCTAGCCTCTCTCAAGAGCTATATCACGACGTTTTAGACCTACATATCATTTATCACCCAAATGTAGATGTTAGTGAAAATAACTCTTTCTACGAGTCCTACGCAGCTAAATATATTGAAAATGAGAAAAAAGAGCTGATTATAGGTAAAACCATGTATGGTGCTCATAAAGATGATTACTCTTTCCTATTTAGTACAAAGGAACAGGAATTAGATTTGAAGTTTCATGGTTCGAGAGGGCAACAAAGAATAGGAAGCTTTCTATTCAAAATGGGGCAATCTCAAATTCTTGAAAATGAACATGATATAAAGGTATTATTATTACTTGACGACATTATGTCAGAGCTAGATTCAACCCATAGAGAAAATATTGCAAAGCTGCTTTTACAAAAAGAAAATCAGCTCTTAATTACAGGAGCTGATAGAAATGAAATTCCTAAAATTTTGTTAGATAATTCAAACTCTATAAGCTTAGAATAACTTATTAAAGTCATCTATAGTTTTTACCTTTTTCAGAGCATCGAAAACATCAATAATCTCATTCGAAGCAATCGCTGATACATTAGAAAATTTATTAATCTCTTTTCCAGTTATTTCTGATCTATATTCTGATCTTTTCGCAGCTAACATTCCATCAACAGGACTATTTACATGAATCATGTATGTATTTCCGCAATTCTTACAGCTTAACTTACATACTGCCTTTGCATTAGAATTAAAAACAATTTCTAAATCAGTTGGATCATGTCTACCACCACACTTATCACAAAAATGAGGCATAACATGAGAAATCTGTTGCATTAAATTGTTTGGATTTGAATTGTTTTCAAACATTTTTAATTCTTAAAAAAATTAATTAGCAAATAAAGTATAACACTGCTAACAAGTCTAAAACAACACTTGTAAGCTTATTCACAATAAATTCATATCAATGTTCTCAAAATATTCTATTTCTAAAATATCTCTTTTAACTATTATACAAATAAAATCAATTTGCCATAATTTTTCGTAAAGATTATTTCGAGATCTGTATTGATTAACAGCCTTCATTATTCGAGACTTCTTTCTCTTTGTGAAAGATACATATATTGGAAATTCTGATTTACTGTTAAGGCTTTTAACCTCTATAAAATGATAAATTTCATCTTTATTAAATATCAGATCAATTTCTCCATCTCTAAAAGTAACATTATTTCCAAGCAAAACATAAGCTCTTTTTGAAAGGTATTTAATTGCTAATTGTTCAAAATAGTAACCTTTTTTGCGCATAAAAACCCCCATAATAAATATGGGGATTTATCTTTATTTGTATAAAGCTTAACGTTTTGAGAATTGTTCTTTCTTTCTTGCTTTTCGTAATCCTGTCTTCTTTCTTTCAACCATTCTTGGATCTCTTGTCATTAATCCAGCTTTCTTTAATAATGTCTTTTTCTCAGGATCCATTTTTACAATTGATCTAGATATTCCTAATTTAATAGCATCAATTTGAGAAGAAACCCCTCCTCCTGAAGCCATCACTGTAAAGTAGAAATCTTTTGGATCAAGTTCTGCAACAGCAAATGGTTCTAAAAGAAGTTTTTGTGAAACTTGATCAGAATAAACCTTGTCACATTCCTTCCCGTTTATTGTAGACGCACCTTTGACACTAAATAGTCTTACTGTAGCAACTGATTTTTTTCTTCTTCCTTTTGAATAAAAATATTTATCTGCCATGTCTTAAATTTTATATGTATTTAAATCTATTAATTCAGGTTTTTGAGCCTCATGTGGATGTTCAGAACCTTCGTAAACCTTTAAATTTGTCATAATTGCCCTTCCTCTTTTGTTTTTAGGAAGCATTCCTTTTACTGCATTTTCAATAGGATAGGTTTTATTCTTTTCAAACTTTTCATCTAAACTTTCAAATTTAAGTCCTCCTGGGAATCCAGAATAGTTTTTATAGAACTTTGAAAAACCTCTTTTAGCAGTAAAGTCAATTTTTGCTGCGTTAATTACAACAACCTTTGTTTTTGGATCTAAATTAGCTCTAACTAAAGGATTATTTTTACCTAAAAGTAATTCAGCTGTAATTGATGCAATTTTACCGATTCTTTGATCAGAAGCGTCTAAAACATACCATTTTTCCATTATTTCGCTTTGTTTTATAGTTCTTGGTTTCATCTTTTATAAAATTATTACTTATTTAGAATTTCGTCTTTTATCAGCAACTTTATTTACAGTTTGCCTTCCTGTATTTCTCTCTTCTTTAACTGCTTCTACTGACTTATTTTTGCTTAATTTCTTCTTAATTTCTCTTTTTTCTAAAGCTTCCCTTAGTTTTGATTTCTTTTCAGAATACTCAGTATTTACAAGTATTACATAAACTTGTTCAGCATTATCTCCTTTTCTAGGTAAAGTTTTAATTAATCTTGTATAACCTGAGTTTCTATCAGATAGTTTCTCATCAATTACATCTCCTAATCTTTCAAATGCTCTAACGTTCTCGCCTAGTAGTGATCTAACCTTTTGATGACTACTTGTAGTTCCTTTCTTGTATGCAGTTACTATTCTGTCAAATTCTCTTTTTAATAATCTAGCCTTTGGAGGAGTCGTTTTAATTCTACCCGCTCGTAAAAGCTCTATAACTTGAGACTTAACTAAAGCCTTTTTATGTGATCTTGTATAACCTTGAATTTTGTATTTTTTTCTTCCGCTAAACATAGTCTTAACTTAAATTGAGCTTTGAGATTATATAAGATTAACCTCGTGCTTCTTTAATATTTTTAATAATTCTTCTAGTGATTTTTCTCCCATTCCTCTAATGTTTGCTGCTTCTTCTTCTGTAAATCCTTCTAATTTCCTTAGATCATCAAACCCAGCTCTTAAAAGCGCATTTGTCAATCTGGTAGACAGATTTAAATCTGAAACAAGAATAGGAGAAGCTTGAACAACTTCTGCCTCTTCCTCATTATTTCCAGCAGATTCTGTTGGAAGAGAAGTTATGATTTTTCCAGAAATCATATCTTTTGTTTCCTTTACAAAGTTCTTTGACATTTCGTCTAAAATATTAGATGCAATATTTAATGCATCAGATGGTGTTAAAGACCCATTAGTCTCTACGTAAAGATTTAATTGATCAAGATCAGTCTGCTGACCAACTCGAGTTGGAACAACATCGATCTGAACAAGCTTAACTGGTGAGAAAATAGCATCAACTGGAAGCATTCCAACTTCTGCTCTTACATTCTCATCAGGTAATCTATACCCTACCCCTCTCTCAACTCTTAATTCCATATCAATTTTTGTTTTTTCATCAGTGATTTTTGTAATTACAAAATCTTCATTAACAACTTCAATATCTGAATTCTTTTCAATATCAGAAGCTTTTACTTCAACTACTTTGCCTTTTGTTCCCTTTGTTGAAAGCTTTAATGTTACAGGTTCTTCAGTTTTAATTAGAAATACAACATTCTTTAAGGATAATAGAACAGTTAGGATATCATCACTAACCCCTGCTAATGTTGAATATTCATGCTGTACTCCGTTAATTTTTACTGCTGTGATTGCAGCTCCTGGAATAGAAGAAGTTAAAATTCTTTTTAGTGTATTTCCAAGTGAATAACCATAACCAGTAGGTAGTGGTCCGATTTCAAAAACTGCTGAATTATCCTTTTCATTTGTTTTGTTTATTGTGAATTCATTTAGTGCAATCATAGTACAGTTTTTTAAATAAATATTATCGTGAGTAAAGCTCGATTATTAATCGTTCTTTTATAGATTGATCCATCTCATCTCGTGTTGGCTCTGCAACAACTTTTCCTCCTTTTGCTGTTTTTTGGATCCAACTAGGAACTTTTACAGCTTTTGTTTGAGCTGTAACTTCAGCTAAAATAGGAGATTTAGTAAATTTTTCTTTAAATTCAATCTCATCTCCAGCTTTTAATACTGTTGAAGGAATATCATGCTTTCTTCCATTTAATTTCAAATGACCGTGATTTATAAATTGTCTTGCTTGTGCTCTAGTTTGAGCTAAGCCTAATCTATAAATAACATTGTCAGCCCTTAATTCTAAAAGTTGCAATAATCTTGTACTAGTGTTTCCTTCTGCTTTATTTGCTAATTTGTAAAATCTCCTAAACTGTCTTTCAGTCATTCCGTACATTCTCTTTACTTTTTGTTTTTCTCTAAACTGAATAGCGTAATCAGATGGTCGTTTCTTTAAAACAGGAAATTGACCGGGAAGTGACGGTCTTCTTTTCCAGTTTTCATTTGATCCTAAAACTGTAGCATTTTCTCTTCTATTTACTCTCCACTTTGGTCCTGTATATCTCATATTTAACTTTTATTAAATTTTTATTTTAATCTTAAATACTAATTTACTAAAAACCTAATTACTTTTTAGGCATTCTTCTTGGCTTACATCCTCCATGCGGGATAGGAGTAAAGTCAGCTAAAGAAGTAATTTTTAGACCTGCTGATCTAACGCCTTTAACAGCAGCTTGTCTTCCAATTCCGATTCCTTTAACTACAACTTCAGCTTCTTGTGCTCCTAACTCAACTGCTTTACTACTTGCATCCTCTCCAGCTTTTGTAGCAGCATAAGCTGTACTTTTCTTACTTCCTTTAAATCCGATTGCACCGCAACTGCTTGTAGAAATTGTATTTCCATTATGGTCAGTTACTGTAACAATAGTATTGTTGTAAGAAGCCTTAATTCGAACAAGTACCTTTGATGGTACTGATTTTTTCTTTTTCTTAGCTACTTTTACTGGTTTTGTATTTTTTTGATTTTTATCGTTTTTTTTATCTGTTGCCATATTTTATTTATTATTTTGCTGCTTTATTCTTTAAACCTCCAACAGCAATTGATCTTCCTTTCCTTGTTCGACCATTTGCTCTAGTATTTTGTCCTCTAGCTGGTAGATTAGCTTTATGTCGAAGTCCTCTATAGCTTCTAATATCCTTAAGTCTTTTAATGTTTTGGAAAACTCTTTGCTTTACTACTCCCTCAGTTTGAATATTTTTATCAATATATTCGTATAATCTTTTTAATTCAGCATCTTTTAAATCCTTTACTCTAGTATCAGGATTTACATTTGTAGCAGATAAAATTGTTTGAGAAGTTTTTAAACCAATACCATAAATATAAGTCAGAGCTATTTCAACTCTTTTTTCATTAGGTATTTCTACTCCTACTATTCTTGCCATATTAAATTACTTAAATTAAAAAATTATCCCTGCTTTTGTTTATGCTTAGGGTTTGATTTACAATAAACATAATAAACAGGCTTAATCTTAACCTTTCCATTAGAGATTACCTTCTTCCGTCTTTTGACGATATAACAATCTCGACATCTTTTTTTTACGCTTGCTCTTGCTTTCATTTAATAAATTTTTAGCCTACGATTTATAACAAATTTTATTCGCTCCGTAAATACAGAATTGACTATTTCTTTGGTCGCCTTGGAGGCTGCTCCATAGCACGCTTAGTAAGCCTATAGGTTATTCTTCCTTGATTAATATCATAGAGAGAAATTTCCACGCTAACCATGTCTCCTTTTGTCAACTGTATATAATTAGTACGCATTTTACCTGAAACATAACACTTTACATCATGTTGTATTCCTTGGTAGTTAATTCGTACTACATACTCAAGTCCAGGTAAGATATCAATAACTTCGCCTTCAGCAGAAATGCTTTCAGTCTTCAATTCATTATTTATATCTTTCTTAGGCATGAATAAACTTAATATTTACGTTCGTAATTTTAACAAAACAAATGTACTTATTCAACAGGAAAACTAGGTACGCAAAACATTTTCATAGTTTATCTAAAGCTGTCTTTTTCATACTTACTTTTATTCTTCATTATAGATCCACCCAACAATAATAGAAATGCACCTAATATAAGTGGCATAAATGCTGGTATAAAGTCTTCTAAAGCAGTATCTGGTATTTGATTCTTAGGAGGTTGAACTGTCCCCCCCCCTCCTGGCTCAGGTTCTGGTTCAGGCTCAGGTTCTGGTTCTGTTTGCTCTGTAGTTATATCTATATTAACTGAATTTGGTGTATAGTTTAATCCAACGCCCGCCTCCCTAACTAGTTCTGTTGGAGCTTCTCCAGCATTTACTATTGCAATAGCTGTTGTTCCTGCAGCTTGAGCTTGTAACTTTATCTCTAAAACATCTCTATTAATAGATAATCTATCATCAGTACTAGCGACAACTCTTATTCTTCCTTGTGAGGAAACAGAATTATCTGTAGCTGGATCCTCAATAGTAAATATTGGATCAAGTAAAGTAATTTGAGTTCCTTCAGCATTTGGATCAGCATCAACAACAGTAAACTTTGTTCTATCGAAAGCGATGGATATTCTATACTCTTCAATAGCAATATCATTTGTGTTTATTGATACTGTAGCAGTAATAACTTCACCAATTTCTGCACTTGTCTTATCAGTGCTTATTAATACATTTCCAAGCATAGAACTTCCTCCTCCAAGATTTAGGGGACCGAAAGTTGGTTGTGCAATTGAGTCAAGACCTGCTTGAGCATTTACAGAGGGTATTAATAATTCTTTAAGACTGTCCATATAATTCATGATATAGTGTTAGAGCATCATACACAAGATTTTATGAATGAAACAGACCTAACAGTTTCTATTGTTATTGTAACCTGGAATAGTGAAAAAGATATAACTGAATGTCTTCAAAGCTTAATAGTACAAGATTATCCTTTTATAAATTCAATTATCGTTGTTGATAATAATTCTTCAGACTCTACAGTTGGTATTATCGAAGATAAGTTTCCTTCAATTAGGTTAGTTCAATCGAAAAAGAATACCTTTTTTACAGGAGGAAATAATATTGGAATAAAGTATGCGCTTGAAAACTATAACTCTGATTTTGTAATGATAATTAACCCAGATACTAAAGCACAATCTAATCTTGTTTCAGAACTAGTTAGATCAGCTAAGAAATCTAATAAAATAGGCATTGTTGGTCCAAAGATTAAATTTTGGAATAATGAGAATGAAGGAAAAATCAATTCAGCAGGAATGGTTTATGATGGATTTATGCAGGCCTATGATCGTGGTTTTTTAGAGGATGATAATGGACAATTCGATACTGAAGAAGAAGTTCCAGCAGTTACAGGTTGTTGTATGCTTTTAAATAAAGAAATGATTAATCAAATTGGAATGTTTTGGCTTCCATTAAAAATGTATCTTGAAGATTTAGAGATATGTATAAGGGCAAAAAAAGCTGGTTGGAAAATTATTTATACTCCTAATACAACAGTTGGACATAAATGGATGCAATCAACTAACCAGAATAAGCTTATTAATCTTAAAAAATGGAATAACAGAAATTGGATGTTAATTGCGCTAAGACATTATCCTTTTCTACGAAAGATTGCAGTAGTTAAGAACGCTCTTCCCTTAGCTGTTTAATAAGCCGATTTAACTCATCATTTTCCCAATTTCTTAGTTCATAATTTGAAGAAATCATCATATTGTAGGGTTGCCTAAATACAATATGTTTCCAATTAGGTTCAAGCACTCCTGTTATTTCTGGCTTGTCATCAATTAAGTAATCACCTTTAACTAAAGTCTTATCTGATGCAAAAACGGTCTTCTTCAAAAAATCCTCTCCTAAATTATTAACAATCCATCCTCTTCGATCTTCTAAAGCAGTTGGATTTTTATAAAGTAAACTTGAACATAGAAAAACAGTAAAACCCTCCTGTTCTAATTTTCTAACTCCTTGTATTGAATTAAATAAGGGCTTTAATCTTTTAAAAAAACCTACTTCTAGATAAATTTGTTCAATTTTCTCTTTATATTCTTTTTTGAAATTATTAATAATATAAAAATCTTTTAATTCAGTAATTTCTACCCCTACTTTCTCTAATTCAGTCAACACCTCACTGTTGAAACCTGCTAAAACATTATCAATATCTATTAGAATTATTTTATTCATATGAATTATGGTAACATCTTTTGGTTAAATTTTAATAATGGCTGAATCAATACTAATAACAGATTTGACAGTTGGGAAATATTTAGATACTGAAGGAACTCCAGAAGATGCACTTCTTCAAACTGTTCAAAATGTAACTCTTTTAAATACAACAAGAAGAATTTATGAGGGATGTTCAATTGAATTAATTAGAGGAATATATCCTCGTGAAATTTCTCCAATTGTTAAGTATGCAATTGAGTCAAATATTGTAACTCTTGGAATAATTAGAGAACATTGCTCTCTTCATCATGATGTCGACATATTAGCTTTAGATGGTGTTTTTGAAATTCAAGATAACAATGGAAATTCAATGATAATAGCTCCTCCAGTTGTTGAATTTTTACCTGAAGGAATTTATGGGATTATTGATGGTATACATAGATTTGTTCTTGCTGATCAACTTGGATTACCTATTAATATAGTTAAAGTTACAGGTGTCCCTTCTGACTTACCTCCAATTAGTTATCCAGTTAGTTGGGATGAAGTAGTTATTGCAAATGAACGACCAACAGAGCCTGAGAAAGTTAGGAATTTAAGATTTCCAAATGAAAGATCAGTTTTAGAAAGATATTACCGAGACTTTAGAAATTTAGGAAGTGGTGGAAGAAGAACAATGGTTCATAGAGAAGCTTAGAAGCAATCATCTGTTTTCAATGTATTCCCTTCAAAATCTATAAAGAATGCTTTATTAAACTCTATTGTTAAGATTGAGTTTAAAATGTACGGACTATAAGATTCTTTTGAAATAAAACAAAAGCTATTAGAATCAGAATTATAATCTTCTAATAATTTATAATGATTAATAATTGCATAATTATTTCTATCTTGTAGAATTTTTCTATTTGTAATGAACTCAGTTAAAACAGATGGAAGAATTGTTTTAAGATTCCAATTTTCTTTTTTTACAAATGATGCATCATATTTAATCTTGATTACTCCACTCTCGTTAATTTCAGATTTAAATTCTATTCCGTAATTATGTAGTAGCGGCAAGTTTGTCTGAGATAGATTTAATCCAATTCCAAAAAAGGTAGGATAAAACATTATTACTGAGAAAACAATTATTCTCGATACTTTTTTAAGTTTTACTAAAAATATTGAAGCGCCAATCAGCATAAAAGGTAAAAGGTATAGTAAAAACCTCCTATCATTCCAGTCATAGAGTAATATCCAAAAAAAGAAAGTTAGAAAAAACGTTGAAATAATATAAAAATATTGATTCAGATTAACTTTAAATCTCAAATCGAATAATCCCTTAAACATTATTAAAAACCCAAGACCAAAAATTGCTATAGCTCCAACTAAATAGAAAAATAAAGAATCTAGGTCAAAGTTTAAAAGCTGAAATTGAATAATTTTTGTATAAAGAGGATCCCCGAATTTTATTAGTTTATACAAGTGCCAAATAGCAATAGGTATTAAAGGGGGGAACATTACAAGCGCTGTTTTCAAAGAGGTCTCAAAAAATTGTTTTCTATTAAACCCTCTTAAAAAAAGTGAAACTCCAAGATCTATAAAACAATAAAAAGCAAAAATAATATAAATGAAGTACCCAAAGTTTTGAAACAACATTGAAACAGCTATCGATAAAGCAGCTAGATAATTATTTTTTCTTAATACAAAATATATAGCAGCTGTTAAAGCAGTTACAGCATATAAATCTGCCAGAATATAATTTGAGAATATCTGAAGGTATGTATTTAAGAAAGTAAAAGAAACAATTAAGACACTAATAAATCTACTCTTAGTAATTCTTTTTACAATTAAATAAATAAATACAAAGAAAAACAGAAGCACTATTTGGTTTGTTAATGGAAGTAAAAATAGTAAATTTACTTTATCTAAAAACCATATTTTTAAAGGAAGACCTGGATTTCTATAAGAAATTACATCAGATCCAAACTGAACACCATTAGCTATCCAATCATAACTGTCATCAGTAAAAAAATTATATGAAAATATAAAGTCTGTATTATTAAATCTATTTATTAGAAAAAACTTTAGCAGAAGAAGCAAAGTTAGTATTCCAAAAAAAACATACTCATAATTTTTTATTATTTTTTCAAACCTCTTCATCTTTCTATTAATTTACCATTTTACAATACAATGCTTAACTAAAAATAATAGGTATAATTTATTTAGGATAAATTTGATATTATTGTCCAAAACTAAATGTTAAAAATCTTTAATGAACAAACCTGACAGTATAGATATTATCTTATCTATTTATAACGCGCTAGATTATCTTAAGCTTGCCGTTAAAAGTGTGTTAGAAAAAGATGCTGGATATAAATACAGACTTTTATTAATTGATGATAAATCTCCTGATGAAAATGTTAGGAAATATCTTGAGACTATTAAAGATCCTAGAGTATTAGTTTTACTAAATGAAGAGAATTTAGGTTATTCAGGAACGAACAACAGAGGAATGAAATTTGGAGATACTGATGTTGTGTTATTAAATAGCGATACAGAAGTTACTGAAGGTTGGCTTGGAAGATTAGTAGATTGTGCATATTCAGACGATCGGATAGGTACCGTTTCTCCTTTTACTAATTCTGGATCTGGACTTCTAAATGTTCCTGATTTCTACTACAAATCTAATCCGATCCCAGAAGGTTACGACTTAGACTCATGGGCTAGAACTTTTAAGGAAATCTCCACATACTCATACCCAAAAACAATGACAAATGTTGGTTATGTAATGTATATAAAAAGAAAAGTGATTAATAAAATTGGATTTCTAGATATGGATACATATGGAAAGGGATATGGGGAAGATAATGATTTTTGTTTAAGAGCTCTTAAAGCTGGTTTTTTAAATGTAAATGATGATTCTACTTTCATTCAGCATGAAGGAGGGCAAAGTTTCGCTGAACAAGAAGAAATGTATAAAAGAGATGCTCTTGTTTTTAAAAACGATAAGCTTGTAGAAGAAAAATATCCTGAAGTTAGAAAATGGTTAGATGAGGTTTTAGAAGTAGGACCTACGACTCCAATGCACCAAAATTGGTGGTTTCATCAAGATTTCTTTAGTAAGAATGAAAGAATTGTTCATGTTTTAAGAGATTCTATTGATTCTGCAAAAGGAGGAATTGAACAATTTGTTAAACAAATAATAAAAAATAATCCCCAGTTCGATCATTATGTTGTGCATTTTGAAAAAGGCAGAACAGTGATTATGCGATTTTGGGAAAATAATACAAAAAGAAAATTTCTTTTTTTAAAGAATTCTTTTAAACCAAATCAATATAAATTAGAAAATAAAAATTTAGAAAATAATTTTAGATTAGTACTTGATTTAATTAATCCCAATGTAGTTCATTTTCATAGTACTTTAGGTTATCCAATTTCAATATTAAATATTCCAAAAGAAAAGGAAATATCTTCAATTTTACATATTCATGATTTTAGTATTTTTTATCTTCCATATTGGGATTTAACTTTAGAAAGCTCTATTGAAGAAAATATTAAACTAAATACTTTAAAGATTGAAAATGAAAAAAATCGACAGAAAGAAATAGATTATTACGAAAAGAGAAGCAAAAATTTGAGAGAAGCTTTTAATAATTTAGACAGAGTTTTTGCTCCTTCTGAATTTGTAAAGAATAAAATTATTGAATTTGAACCAGTATTAAAAAGTAAGGTTGAAGTTGTTCCGAATGGAGTTGATCTTGATACAAGTAAAATAAAAAAAGAAACAGATAGTGAAAAATTAACTATTGGTTTTATTGGAACATTTACAGCATTTAAAGGAGCTTCAGAATTTCTTACGCTTTTTGACAAGGATGTTGATCAAAAATTTAATTGGATTGTTGCTGGGTCAACTCATGAATATAAAAATCAACTTAATGACAGAAAGAGAATTGATGTAATAAATAACTATGATCATTCAGAACTACCTGAAATATTAAGTACAATAGATATTCTGTTACTTCCTCTAAAATGTTCAGAAACATTTAACTTTGTTTTACATGAGGCACTTCTTGCCGATATGCTAATTATAGGAACAACTATAGGAGCTCCCGGACACATTCTAATTAAAAACAAAGTTGGTATAGCCTTTTCGCCAAATGAATATGTAACTAAAACCTGGGATGCCCTAGATCTAATTAATGGAAATAAGAAAAATTTAAATGAATACAGTAAAAACATTAAAGATTTCAAAATTCATAGTGATCTAGAAGTATCAGAATTTGTTAAGTCAATTTATAAATCTATTAAATCTAAGTGGAGAGATTTAGATAAAGAATATAAAAAGAAACTTAACAAGAAAAGAATTAATGCAATTATAAATACTAATAGAATTCTAGAGAGAGCTGGCTTTTCTAGAAGAAGAAAACTAACCTATAAAGTTTTGGATAAAATATCAGATTCAACAAGAAATACAATCTTTCATAAACCAATGAAAGATTTTTTCAAAAAATTCAGATCTAAAGCTAAGATTTAAGTTTTTTAATTGTAGTTACTGTTTTTTCTGAAAGTTTTTTTAATGGTTTTACACTAAAAACTGAGTCTAAAACTGTATCAACAAGTTTGTATCTCGTCCTCTTAGGTGGATCGAATATATAGTGATCCTCTACAAATTTGTAAAACTCTAATAGAGCATCTACTGCTCTTCTCTCAAAGTCAGGTCTTATCTCATTTTTAGATTTCTGTAGCACCCCATTGAAGTATTCAACATATTCTTTAAATCTAAATCTATGAGAAAAACTTTTCAAAATATTAAACTCAACATCTTCATGTTTCTTTGGATTATTAACGAATTCAAACATTTTATTAACAAGATCTTCTGAATCTGCAATTTTGAAAAAGTTAATTCTTTCAGTTTCTGGAAGAACACCTGTTGCTCCAGCGTTTGTACTACTCAATACTGAGTTTCCTGCGAAAAGCGCTTCTATTGCTACCAACCCAAAGCCTTGATAAAAACTTGCCTCGATAAATAAATCAGACTTAGCTAAAAGCTCTTTTACTTTCTCTTCACTAATTCTTTCGTAATACTCATATTCGATGTTCTTTAAAGTTTTAGAAGGTTTCTTAGTACCTCCAAATCCAATAAATTTAATCTTTTTATTTATTCTTTTATCTAGTTTCTCAAGAGCTTCTAAAACAACATCTGCACCTCTCTTTGTATCTTCTCTCATCATAGAAATTAAAGTAATTTCATCAGTGCTTTTATTCTTTGTATTTTTTAGATAATCACAATAAAAATTAGAAGAAATTGAATTTGGGATTAGTTGAATTTTGCTTTTATCAATATTGTTTTCAAGATAATTTCCTACAAATGGGGAAACAGAGATAATTTGATCAGCAAGATTTGCATATTGAACAAAACTTTCTACATCATGGTATTCAAACCAACCTTCTACATCCTGACCTAAATAAATAATTATTGGTGTGTATTTATATTTCTTCTCAATATGTCTGACTAGTTTTATTACTTCATACGATTGATGATCAAGTGAATAAGCGATTACTTTCGGTTTAATATCATAGTTAAAAATATGTTTATAGTAAAAAGGTTCATAAAGTCTATCTAATCTATAATCAATTTTATCTAACCAAGTCGAAGCTAAACTTGAATTAATTCCTGCTTCATTCAAACTGTTACAGATATTGTGAATTATTTTTGCTCCTCCCCCTGTTATATTGTTCGTGGGTGAGACAAATAAAACTTCAATATCTCTTTGTTTTATATCTTTAACGCTTTTTCTTATTTCATTTAAGACTGATTTGGATGTAAATTCATCAATTGTTCCATCATGAACATCCTTATACCTTTTCATTAAAACTTCTCTATTATTTTTATAGATCTCATTTGGATTTTCTTCAATTCCTGAACCTTTATGATAAACAAAACTTTTATAAGCAGTAACCGCTCTTAATCCCTGAGTTACAAATCTAAAATGTAAATCAGCAATAGCTCCGAATCCTTTTTCGTATTTAGAATCAATAAAGCCGAATTTATCAATAGCATTCTTTTTAATAAGAACGCAGAAGTCTGTCGCAGTAACAATATCTATATATTTTCCTTCTGACTCAAAGTCTTTAACAAAAGCTGCTAGTTCATTAATTGAAAATCCTTCTGGTAAATCAATGTTTAAAATTGGAGCATAATTCGTCGATGGATTAACAAGTGCAATTTTGTCGTCACTTTTTGCTGTTTCTAACATTTCATTTAACCAACCTTCAAAAACTAGAGTATCTTGATGTAGTATGAGAATAAATTCACTATTACCTTGTTCTAATCCAATATTACAACTTTCTATGTAACCCTTATTTTCATTATTAACTACAAGTTTTATATAATCATAAATATCAAGCTCTTTAAGCATTTTTTTAAAAAACTCATTAAACCTTTTATCACCTGAATCATCAATAACAATAAGCTCATTTTTCTCTAAATTAGTATGTTTAATAACTGATTCAATTGCTCTTAGAGCATATTCAGAATCAAAATAAACTGGCATTATAATGGATACTTCTTTCATATACTGATTATACTCTGGATAATCTTTTTCTGCAGGTAGTATTGTCCTAAAAGTTAACATATAATTAATAAAGTTATAAATAATCTTTGAAAAAATAATAGTATCTATTTTTGTTGCAGTTTTAGCAGCAATACCTTTAGGTTCAACAGTTAGCGCACAATCTCAAATATTTACTGCAAATGAAGTTCTTTCTACAGATGTAAATATTGGACTTCCTTTTCTTACAACAATTTCTTGTTCTAATAATGGAAATGAGTCATTAATTGATTTTGAAGCATATTTTGATATAACTGTTGTAAGAGATGGAAGTGAGATTAATGTTGTTACTTCTATGACAGATGCTGTTATTTCATTTAATTCAGATATTTTAGAAACAGATCTTGAATTAACAAATGGTTCATATAAAGTTACTCCAACAAATGCTATTTCTATTCATGGAGGTGATGATGTATTTATTGCTGCTGAAATTGGGTTTGGATCCGGATTACAATTATTAGATGAAGTTAGGGTAGAATTTTTTTGTACCGCAATGCTTAATGGACAAACAGTAGATACTACTATTAAAACAGTTATCGCTCCTGTTTTACCTGAGGAGGGAGATCCTGGAGTAATTTACCGATTCTATAATGGTTCTGTAAACAGTCACTTTTATACAATGGATTTTAATGAAGTAATTTATTTAATTACTGAAAATCCAAATTGGAATTTTGAAGGTGAAGTTTATAAAGCAATCCCTACTGCTACTGGTGGGGGATGTACAACAGATCAAAATGCTATTTATAGATTTTTCAATGAAGGGACTACTAAGCATTTCTATACAGACAGTCCTGAAGAAAAAGATTATTTAATATCTACTAATCCAAGCTGGGATTACGAAGGTACAGCCTATTGTGTTCCAAAACAAGCTAATCCAACAGATGTACCTTTATACCAGTTTTATAGTGATGTATATGGAGGACACTTTTATACAATAGATCCTGTAGAACGAGATTGGGTTATAAGTGCCTTAGCTAATGTATACAGATATGAGGCCCTGTATTCTTTGTTTAACCTCTTTAAGGTTATAATAGGCAATGAAACACATACTTTTTGTACTTCATCAATTCATTGATAATGAATTCTCTGGTGGAGTTGAAAGACATGTCGCAGATTTATGTGAAGAATTAAGGAAAGAAAATCTTGTTTCTGTTCTATATGTTTCTGAAGAATCAAATTCCCTCATTTTAAAAAGTTTTGAGGGTTCTAAAGAATATAGCTATGCATTTCCTCTTAAAAACAAAATAAGTAAGTTTACAGAAAGAAATCCTGAAATCTATAATACAATAAAATTTCTTGTTGAGAATTTAGGTGTAAATACAATCCACGTTCATCATACTCTATATGTTGGGTATGATATTTTTTATCTTGCAGAACAACTTAATATCCCTCTTACTTATACAATTCATGATTACTATTTAATCTCTCCTGACTTTAATCAGAACTATAAATTTCATGATGCTAGTTACCATGAAACGGAAGAACTTACTCAGGAGTATTTAGATGAACTTACAGGTAAAAAAGATTTTAGCCTTTTAGATTGGAGGAGATTTTCAGTTCATGCGCTTGAAAAATCTAACGCTATAACTACTCCTTCAAATGTTGTAAAGAATGAAATTTCTAAAGTATTTGAATCTTTTAAAGATAAAATCAAAGTTGTCCCTTTAGGTTTGCCTCTTAGAAAAGAACTTCCAACTGATGACTTTAATAAAAATCGAATATGTTTTTTTGGAAGTGTACATTATCCAAACAAAGGTAAGATTATTATTGAGGATCTTATTCCAAAGCTTTTAGATAGTAATAAAGATCTTGAAATTCATTTCTTAGGTACAAAGAAAGAACTATGGTCATTTCTATCCTCACTTCCTAATGTTGTCTTTCATGAATCGTACAAAAGAGAGGAAGTTATAGAACAAATAAGAGAAATTAACCCTGCATTAGTTGTTTTTCTATCTTTATCAAAAGAAACTTTCAGCTATACACTTTCAGAAAGCTGGCTAGCCGGAATTCCTGTTATCTCAGGTCCTATAGGTGCTCAAGCTGAGAGAATTGAGAAAAATAAAGGTGGAATTGTTTTAAAAACATTCGACACTTATGAGATTATTAATTTAATTAACGAGGTTCTAAATGATCAGGAACGCTTAACTAACCTAAGAGAAGAAGTAAGACTTATTCCTGAACTAACAATTCAAGAAACAGCTAAAGAGTATTTAAATTTATATCAATATAATGAAAACAACACATACAATAAAATAGTTATTCCTTTTTTAGAAAGCGCAAGTTCAACATATGTATTGATTAAAAATTTTATTGAAGATATAAGAAATGTTAAAGATGATTCTGAGAGCCATATTAAAAGTTTAGATAAAGCAATAGAAGATCACTTAAACCACATTAGACATATTGAATTTGAATTAAATCAATACAAAGAATTCAAAAAAAGGATTACAGGAGCATTTGCCTCATTGAAATGGTTTTATTACAACGCTAAATTTAAGTTCCCATTTTCTATTATTTTTGCACCAGTAAACCTCAGTGTTACAATATATAGATATTTAAGCAAACTGTTTAAGAAATGAGTAAAAGCTGGAAGTTTTTTCACCCTTTCTTCGAGTATAAACAAGGGTTAGAGAATGTTGAAAAACCATGGGATGGAGGCAATTTCTTTGAATACAACTGGGATTTATACCCTACAGTTTTTAAATACAAAGAAGATTTCAAAGACTATAATCTTCCTTGGACTGGACATACTTTTTTTGCATATGATCTTGTTAGAAACCTTGAGCCTGAACGAATAGTTGAACTTGGAACATTTAAAGGAACATCCCTTTACTCTTTTTCTCAAGCTGCGAAAGATAGTGCTTTAGATACTGAAATTTTTGCAGTCGATACTTGGGAAGGTGAAGAACAAACTGGAGAATACGGAGATGAGGTTTATGATCTTGTTCGAAAAATTGTCAGAAAACATTATCCTGAACAAAACGTAAAGTTACTTAGAATGCTTTTTAATGAAACTGTTAAAGAATTTAAAGATGAGTCTATAGATATTCTACATATTGATGGACTTCATACTTATGAGGCAGTTAAAGATGATTACAACACATGGAAAGATAAAGTTAAGAAAGATGGTGTAATAATTTTTCATGATGTTAATGTTTCTGATTTTGGTGTTTGTAAAGTTTTTGAAGAAGCTATTGCTGACAATCCTAACTCAATAGGTTTAAAATTTAAACATAACTACGGGCTCGGAGTATTATTTAAAAGCGCTGAGACTGTTTCAGAATTAAAAAATAAAGAGTATTTAAATATGTTTATTGAAGTTTATAAATTCATCGCGATGGGAAGTCTTAAAGCAGAAGAACACAAATATTTAATGAATGAGATTAAAGAACTAAAAGAAGAAGTTAAGAAAAAAGATGAACATATAGAATTTTTAAATAAATCTCTTAATAGAAAAAGTATTAAACTTGTTAGAAAAATTTTACCTTAATGGATAATAAAGAAATAATAAATAAATTTCATAATCTATATTATACAAGCGGTGTTTGGGAACAAACAAAGTGGATGGGGTATACAATTTATAAATGCCCTTTCGATATGTGGATTTATCAAGAAATATTTTTTGAGATAAAACCTGATTTAATTATTGAAACTGGAACATGGCAAGGTGGAAGCGCTCTTTATATGGCACACTTACTAGACTTGGTGAATTCAAATGGACGAATAGTTACAATTGACATTGAAGATTTTCCTGATCGACCTGAACATCAACGAATAACTTATTATAAAGGTTCTTCTGTTGCTACAGAAACTATTGAAATGGTTCGAAAAGAAGTAGCTAACGCAAAAAGTGTTCTAGTTATCTTAGACTCTGATCATTCAAAAGATCATGTTTTAAAAGAGCTTGAACTCTATAACCAATTTGTCACTAAGGGAAGCTATCTGATTGTTGAAGATTCCAATGTTAATGGTCATCCGACTTACGATGAATTTGGTCCTGGGCCTATGGAGGCAATCGATGTATTTATGGAGAATAACAATGAATTCGAAATTGATTCAAACAGAGAAAAATTCTTTATTACTTTTAATCCAAGAGGATATTTAAGAAGGAAATAGTTTCCAATTTAGTCATGCTGAGCATGTTTCAGCATCTATGTTAGATTCCTGATCAAGTCCGGAATGACGAAACTATGAATGTTTGTACTCCGAAGGTAAGATAACTACACCAATATCCTTAGAATCATTATTTACAGTTATTGAGTGCATTTGATGTAGATAATCAAGAGGCGTCATTGTCGCCATATTGTACGCAGCAATAGTAATATCATAACTATCACTAGGAAAAAAGCTTGCAGAAATTTGAAAGTCCATTGATTTTTTCTCTCCTTTTTTTAGTTCAAGCTTCTCTCCTCTATTTAATGAGTTTGTTCCGAAAAGAAGTGTACCATCCTCTTTGTAAAATGCGATTCCAATTGCGAAAGACTCAATGTCAGAATTTACATAGTAATCAATTTTAATATTAATATTTTCCTGACTGTTGAACGAATTTTTAATTTCACCATTTGAGGATACTTCTATATTTGTAATTTCAACTTCTTTAGTTCCCCACCTATTATCTGATGTTTCTGCATCAGTAGTTACTTCTTCTTTAGGAGCTAATAGTTTTTGATAGATTGCAGTTACCTCATCAGGTTTTCCTATTTTAAGTACCTTATGATCTTCAATTAGAACAGCTCTATCACAAAACTGTTCTATTGATTCCATTGAATGACTAACATATAAAACAGTCTTACCTTGTTTCTTTAAGTCATTAAAAATTCTTAAGCATTTCCTTTGAAAAGAAATATCTCCAACAGCCAGGATTTCATCTAGAACATAAATATCAGCATCAGATTGTATTGCGATTGAGAAGGCAAGTCTAACTAACATTCCGCTAGAATAATTTTTTACAGGTTCATCAATAAATTCTTCAAGCTCTGCAAATTCAACAATATTATTAAATACCTTTTTTATATATTCTCTAGTCATTCCTAAAATAACTCCATTCAAGTAAACATTTTCTCTCCCAGTTAACTCCATATTAAATCCAACTCCAAGTTCTAAGAATGGAACTAGTTTACCTTTTACCTTTACACTTCCTCCTTTATCTGGGGCATAAATTCCAGAAATTATTTTTAGTAAAGTACTTTTCCCGCTTCCGTTTCTTCCAACAATTCCAAAGAATTCACCTTTGAAAACCTCGAAGCTAATATCTTCTAAAGCCGTAAAATCTTTAACCTTTCCTTGGTTTAGAAATGAGGCAAAAAGCTGTCTAAGAGTATTCTTTTGATCCTTGTGGATCTTAAAATGTTTATTAATGTTTTTTACTGATATTGCCGCTTCTTCTTTCATTTAAATATATTCCGCTGTCTTTTTTACATTTATACTAAAATATTGCCAACCTAATGTTAGTACTGTTATTCCTACTGCAAAAAATAGTAGTAATACTAAAGGATGCATTTCTCCATAAACACCAACTGCTGCTCTCATTTGGTTCATTAAGAAGGTTAATGGATTAAGACGAATAATGTCAGCTACTTTGTCAGGTAAGAAATTATCATCAAGTGAGTAAAAAATTGGAGTTGCATATTGTAAAACAAACATTAAAAGTTCAACTATGTTTTTCAAATCTCTAAATCTGACAGTTAGAATTGAGGTAAATAATGCAATTGCCCATCCCCAGATAAAGGTTACAGCAACAACACAAATTAGATATATAAACCCTAAGAATGAAATATCTACTTTAGTTATTAAAGAAATTACATAGATAAGTATTAAATTTATTATTAGGTTTATTACAGAACCTATTAAAGCGCTTACAATCGCAATTTGACGGTTAAAATTTACCTTTAAAATAATACTTGCTCTTTCTAACAGAGACATTTGACCTAGAATCAAAAGTTCGCTTATAAAGCTTATGAAAATTACTCCAATAAGAAGGTAAACAGCATAGTTATCAACACTAGATCTAACAATGTTTGAAAATATAACAAACATTACAGCGAACATTGTATAGGGCTTTATTAAAACCCATAGAAAGCCAAGAACTGAGTTTTGGTAACGCATTTTAAAGCTTGTTTTTACGAATTCGTAAACAAGATCTATAGTATTTTTATTCATACTAGGTATTATACCTTTATTATCAGCCCCAACCAATATAAGTTGGTTTATACATTTTTTTATTTTCTAGCAAACTAATTTTTAATAACATGCTGGGGGTATGGGGGTAAAACAGAACCGCCAAAGTAACAAAAGAGAGATTAACTGACAGATGGGCGCGTTTTACCCCCAGAAACTTTTTGGTACTTTTTAGTTATAAAAAGTACGGATAATAAAAAAATATGATTTTCATATAAATCTTTTTCTTTCATACTTTTTGTGACCAAAAAGTATGCAAAAAGTCCCAGGGAATTCTCATGTCTAATTATAGGGCACGCTTGACGGAGAATCCACCGGACCCCATGTGTCGTAAGTTAGCTAAGAACATAAGGAAGGTATGTATAAAAACAACTTACACAAAAGAAAACCCCTCCGAAGAGGGGTTTCTTTGATTTGAAGTTTAAGTACTTCTATGGATGGCTTAGTTTAAAGTCATAACATAGAATACAATACCTTCATATCTGTAGATGTCTCCTAGATCAGTCTCTACATATGCTTTCTCAGCATCATCGATAGTGTAGAAGTGAGCTTGTCGAGCATCTGACCAGAACTGATACATTGGAACTAAGCCTTCTGCCATTTCAGCTTGAGCACAATATGCTACAGCTTCATAGTCCCAGTTAGGATTAGTATCGATAATGTAGTCTCGTTCTGCAGCATCAGCTGTATAGAAGTGTACACCTACTGTTGGGTTGTAGAATCGAAAGACTTCAGTTCCCTCAGTACATGCACTTGCATCAGCATCGTATACGTATCCCATAAACACTGCAGCTTCATAAGTCCAGTTAGGATTTTCATCTCTAACATAGTTTGCTTCAGCAGGATCTGCTGTATAGAAATGAGCTAGTGTTGTTGGGTTCCAGAATCTCCATACTGTTCCTTCTGCACCAGTTAATGGAGCTTCACCTTCTGAAGTGAATGGAGCAACATTAAGAGTATCATCATCATCATTTGAAGTTACTGTAACTTCACAATTGTCTACAAGTAGACCTTCTGGTAATGGATTGAACATTATAGTGTTGTTTCCAGGAACAGCTCTTAGAGTTGTTGAAGAACAGAATCCTTCGTATGTGATGTCTCCTCCTGTTTCAGAAGAGAATGTGAATGATAGAGTTGAAGGGTTTACAGCAGAGACAACTTCAAGACCTGGGTTTCCATCATCATCAACTGTGAATGGTCCAAATGTTAAAGTGTTTCCTACTCTTCCTTGCTCGTCATAACCAGTAATTTCGCAAGTAGTTGCACCAGCAGCTAAATTGTCAAAAGTTACTGAGTTATCACCAGATTCCAAAGGTAGTTCTGATTGATAACCTTCTACTGTACAAGGACCAGAAGAAATATTGAATGTTCCTGCTCTGTCTGAAGTAAATTCAACAGTTACAAGATTTTCAACAGTTCCTGACTGATAACTTGGATCTTCAAGTTCAGGACCAGCCTGACCGATTGAGAATTCAGGAATGTTTAGTGTAGTACTTGCATTTCCATTTGCATCAGTGAATCGAACCTTACAATTTGAGTAAGTTCCGTCATCCATATTTGCAATAGATAACTCATTATACACAGAAACATTTGTTCCTTGATCCATTACTTCAATGTCTCCTGAAGCGTTCTCACTATCTACAGTGAAGTCTGTCAAGAAGTCCCATGCTGTGTTTTCTTCTGTATCGAAGCAATCACCATCTAGGTCAACTTCAACTTCTGTGTTAAATAGTGTTCCTGCAAGATATTCATTTGAAGAGAATCTTAGAACAGCAGTTCCTCCTGAAGCTACAGGTGAAACAATGTCCTTAACGATTTCAAGAGTTGGACCCTCATTATCGTTTACAGTGAATTGTGGCATGTCTACTGAAGATGCATTTCCACTTATGTCAGTTACTTCGATTTCACAACCATCTGGAGAAGCTCCATATGATGTTCCATTTACTAAACCTGAACCAGTAGCCGTATCAAATATAACTGTATTAACACCAGGATGAACAGTGTCATCTAAGATAGTTGCGCCTGTTAGAGCTACAGAACATGTTCCTGTCTCATCAGCGTCATCAATAATAGCCCATGTTCCACCTTCGTCAACAGTGAATCTAAATCCTGCTGTTGATCCTGCGTCTTGATCTACAAATGTAGCTTCTGACTCATCAATGTCTGGAGCTACTGAATCAGCTGCTGTTAGGTCAGGAAGATCAGAGAATGAACCTTCTCCAACTCCTAACTCTACAAGATTTTCTGTTGTAGCTAATTCTACTACATAATCAAGAATACAGATTGTTCCAGCGTCTCCTGAATAATCATCAGAATCTAGTGATAGATGAATCTGGTTTGATCCAGCAGTAACTGTATTTGGGTAAGGAATACATGGTAATGTTCCTCCACCGTCATAAAGTTCTCCGTCGTGAGATACATTAACTGTAATAACTCTAGTTGAATCGTCAGCTAATGAACCTGTAGGAGTCTCAACATTTCCAGTTTGGATAATGAAGATGTCTCCTGTTAGGATTACTTCGAATGCAGGAATATCTAATTCTTCACTCTCGTTTCCAGCTTCATCAACAGCTGTAATAGTACAGTCGTTGAATGTTCCTGAATCGAAAGGATCTTCAGTCTCAGCATCTCTTAAAGTGAGAGTTACTGTTCCTGCTCCTGCAGATGTTGTTGCTGAACTACAAGCACCTCCGTATACCAATTCGTCAGCATCTTCACTTAGTGAGATGTCGATTGTTGGTGATGCACTAGATGTTGGAGTATCAATTCTCTCAACAATAGCTAGTTTTGGAGCTGTTGCATCAACTGTAAATGCAGGTACATCTAAAGGATCTGAAATCTCTCCGTCTTCATTGAAAACTCGGATTTGGCAGTCTCCTTCAGCGTATACATTTTCAGGTACGTTCATGAATGTAACTGAGTTCTCACCGTCTACAGCTTCGATTGTGTCAGAAACACAAACACCTGTATAGATGATGTATCCGTCCTGATCTGATTCGAAAGACACTGTAATTCCATTAGGATCTGATGTTACATCATCACCTGTTATGTCTGCGAATGTCAGCTCAGGAGCGTCAGCTAATGCTAACTGTGGAGCTACTACTGCTGGTGCTACTGCGAACACTACAGCAAAAGCTACAGTTACGAAAGCTTTGAAACCTTTGGATAAATCCATAAGGTAATTAAAATAAAATATAAAATAAGGTCTGGGATCCCAAACCACGTATTAAAATATATAATTTGTATGCATAAATGTCAACGATCTTATGTTAGTAGCAAATACGTCAATACTCTTATTGTAAGGCCATACCCATTCAACCAGCTCAAGATATAGAAGCATTCTATTCAAAGTAGACAGTGAAAAGCCTTTATTGATGGTAATTATTGAACTTTAGATATGTTAATTAAACTAAAAATAACGATAAAGATATTGTAAATTTTGATTTTTAGAGAGAAATTTATTTTGTATACTAACTTTAAATTAATTTTATAAATTTAAATTATGAAAATATTATTAGCAGGAGGAGCAGGTTATATTGGGAGTCATACACTACTAGCTTTAGCAGAACAAAATTATGAATTAGCTGTTTTCGATAATTTTAAAAATGGCCATCGAAGAGCTGTAAAACAAATCGAGAGCACTAAAGGCAAAACTATTGAAATATTTGAAGGTGAATTGTTAAATATTGATCAAATTAATAATGCTTTAGGACATTTTAGACCTGACGCTGTTATACATTTTGCAGCTTTAATTGAAGCAGGAGTATCAGTCGTTCATCCAACTAGATTTTATGAAAATAATGTAGCTGGAAGTTTAAACTTACTTAAAGCAATGCAGTTTAATAACGTTAGAAATATTATCTTTTCTTCAACAGCAGCAGTATACGGAACTCCAGAAAATCCTGAGGTTTTTGAAACTACAGAATTAAAGCCTGAGAGTGCATACGGATGGTCTAAGTTAATGGTAGAGACTATTCTTAGAGATTTAAATCAAAAAAAAGTTTCTATCGATGAACGTATTAATCATGTGATTTTAAGATATTTTAATGCTGCTGGGGCTGACCCTAAATTAAGAATAGGACAAGATTATCCAAATCCAACTCATTTAATAACAGTTGCAATTGAGTATGCTCTAGGCTTAAGAGATAAATTCGCAATTTTTGGAAATGACTATCCAACTAAAGATGGGACTTGTGTTCGAGACTATATTCATGTTTCTGATTTAGCAACAGCTCACGTTAAAGCTTTAGAATATCTTGTCAGTACCTATAAATCTGATGTTTTTAATATTGGTACAGGTACTGGTTACACAAACCTTGAAGTAGTTAATGAACTAAAAAAGATACATGGAGATTTCGATGTTAGGTATGGCGTAAGAAGACCTGGAGATCCAGTTGCATTTTATGCAAATAATGAAAAAGCTAAGACAGTTTTAAATTGGACTCCAGAGTTTTCACTTTCTGACATGATTGCTCATGCTTATGAGTGGAAGAAGACTTATCCTAAAGGTTATGCATCAATGGGGTAATTAAATATTGTTAATTCTTAATTGATAATTACTAATTGTTTAATGGAGCGATTGCAATCCAAGAGAATTCAATATCCTTTGTTAATGTCTGATTAAGTTTAATTTAAAGCTATCAGTTGTAATTTCATCAACATCATATTTAAGACTAAATGTAATAGAGTCCAGTCCGATAGGTGTTATAACAACGTTTGGAACGGTTTTATAAGGTTCTTCAAATTTTATTTCTATTTCAGTTTCACCAGACACAATTGTTACTCTTCCAGTTGTATCAGAACCTGAATAAATCTTACCTTCAACTTTTAAATCTCCGTTTATAACTTCCTCTCGAATCGAAACTGTTCCAGCAATATTATTATCCTGTATCCAACCTCCAGAGTCTTGAACCATTTCTCTTAGTTCATCAATTTGGGTTTGTTGTTCTTGAATTGCTCTAATTGCTGGAGCTACTAACTTACTATAGTCAACCATCCAGTACTCGCTTTCATCAGCGGGAGCCTTTACTGCTGTTGGGAATATTTCATTTAGATCTTGAGCAATTACTCCAGTGTGTAATTGATGCTCAGGATCATTAATATAGTTATAATCTACAATTTTTATTTGATTAAGTATATCTAAACCATTTACTGAGTTACTTATATTTTCTTTTAACCTTAAATCAGAAGTAGTGTTAAATGTTGTTGTTGATGCGTTTACTGTCACACCTCCCACCTCCAACTTGTGTCCCCAGTATTAAAAAATTCCATTGCATTAGCCCCAGTGCTCATATTAACAGTAATACCGTCTCTTCCAGAACTTCCTGTATTTTCTGCCCATATAGCATATCCTGTTGTTCCATAAACATCTCCATCAATAGTTAGCTTTGTATTAGTATTAGCTGTACCATCGTTCCTCATTGTAATTCTATTACTGGCATCACTTGTTATAAATCTAAAGGTTACATTTCCATTTATTTGAGAGCCATTCCAGAATCCAACCTGATCAGCCCCAGAGAATGAACCTACTTGAGGATCAGTCTCAGATGAAGACACAGAAGTACAACTCTCAACTGCTCCTGCAGCATTAACTCCTAGCGAATAAGACCCAGATGAACAGTTAGCTCCGTTTGCAGCTAGGGCCGAAGCTGTAGAAGCACTTCCTGAAATAGCAATCGCATAAGTACCCGATAGTCTTGCAGAAGCAATCGTACCTGAGGATAAGTTACTTGCATTTAAAGTTGTAAGCCCTGACCCGTTCCCTGTAATAGTCCCGATTGAAATTATATTATTTGCATGAATATGTGCTGAAGTATTTGCGTTCATATTTCTAAAATAAAACGTCTGATTATGACCTCCCACTCCATCTAACCCATATCTTATCTGACCAAACTCCTCTGCAGGACGATGAAACCTAACAAAAGGCGCAGTAACATCCAGTGTACCTTGAATTTCTATTTCATTCCCAGTTGCAACTATTTTACCTATGACTGACAGTCCACTTGTAGTTAATAACATTCTCTCTGTTCCAGAAGAAACACTAGTACCGCCTGTTCTCCATCTGAACTGAGATCCTGACCAATTCGTAAGAGTGCCTCCTTCAATACCTATACCACATGTATTTGAAAATAAGTGTATTTTGTCAGTAGCTGAATCTGTGAAATCAACTATTCCTCCAGGTAGTATAGTTCCAGTTAATGTAGATGTTCCGTCAACTACTAAATTATCAGTTCCTGGATCAGAAGTTCCTCCTACATGAACTCCACCTAGAAATTGTGCATAATCATCAGCTCTAAATATTCCTGGAGTATATACTCCATTAGTAAACAAATTACCATTGTTTAATCTAAGCCAATTATCTGTTGCATATCCTGTTAGAGCTTGCTGTCCATTGAAATAAATTCCTGAATTTGTACCTTGTGAATTAATATCTAGCAAACTACCTGGAGCCGAAGATCCTATTCCTACTTTCTCATCATTTCTCACAGTAAATGCATTATAATCTAAATCAGCTGCAGTAGCTGCTGCTGTATTATCACTGTTTGTTAATATTGTGAAAGCATCATTAGTATCATTTCCTAAAATTCCAATTGTGAGATGCTGTTGAGATGGGGCTTGAATAAATCCTCCTTGATTAGTTCCTGGAATTAAACTATCTATAGCTGTATCTGCTGAAGTCCAATCTCGAATAACTGTATTGCCAAGAGAACTTAAAGAACTGCGTGCACTACCTGCTGCAGAAATCACACCATTATTATCAACTTGTAAACACCGTGTTCCGCCTCCAGAAAGAGGATTAAGAATTACGTTACCAGCTTCTACATAAAGAGCAGCAGAATCAGCACCTTGTATATAAACGCCATAATCATTTACCCCTGAGGTTTGATTTGCAACATAAAGACCATACTGATTAGTCTCTGTCCCGTAATTTTCAAAATTGATTGCTTGAAATCCCATTGAATTAGTTACTGTGGAACTTGCAGCTACTCTTCCTCTTACTGAATAGCCAGATAATGTTGTAACCGTACCAGTTCCGTCGTTTCTTGGTCTAGCTCCATATGATGAAAGTCCTACTAGTGTTCCTGAACTACTGTAAAAAACTTCACTTGAGATTACTTCAATTGATCCAGATGAAGCGGCAGTTTGAGTAGCATTCACTTTTAAACCATTATTTGCACCTGAAGAAGATGATGTCGTACTATCTACCGTTAATACACCAGAAACATTATTATCCCCTGATACAGTTAACTTACCATTGTTTGCTAAAAGTAACTTTGAGCTTCCCCCTTTTTTCAATTACCAGAAGATCCGGAGAATTAGCACCATTTTCATTAATCCATATTAATGGATTAGTTGTTGTACCAGAATCTTGATTAACCCCAGGTATAAAATTTACATAATTACCACTTCCTGATCCACACGCAACCCCTGTCCCAGAAAGTGTTCCGTTATTATCTACTTGTAAACATTGTGTTCCTCCTCCAGATAAAGAAGTTACGGTTAATGCCCCTGATGATCCTATTTCTAAAGCATAATTATTATCTGTATAGAATGCAAAAGAATCATTAAGATGAGAGTATTCTATTACACCTGACTTTTCTAAGTCAGAGTCTCCAAAATTAATAGAAGAATAATCTGTATTTACAGCAATAATTGCAATTGTTGTACTGTCTATACTTGAAAATACTGTTTGTGTATCAGCTGTTAAAGAAGGTATTCCAGAAGCATTTTCCTGAACATGAAATAGTGCTTGTGGAGGTGCTCTAGTTCCTATTCCTACTTGACCATCACTATAATAAATATCTGAGCCATCTTCTTCCCACTGTCCTCCTGCTGAGGCTATACTTTCACCTCCTCTTAAAAGCGAACCTGTGAAATATGTTAATTCTGATGAAGGATTTAATGTTTGATCAACTCCTGAAGCTTGCCATGCTCTTAATTCAAAATAATCTCCAGATCCATTTGCATCTACTATAGCCGATACTGTCGATCCGCTAGCCGTTAAAGAGCCATTTGTTTGATAGTTACCCCATTTAAATGCTGAACCATTTTTAAAGATAACTACTTGATAAGCTGTATTTGCAACATTAGCTTCAATATATAACGATCCCGTTAAAATATATTTCCCTGCAGTTGTAGGAGTAAATCTATAAGTACTACTATCCCATTCGTTATTTACATCAAATTCTTCAGTATTTAAGTTAATAATTGTTGCTGATGATGTCGGTATTGATTGACCTGAGCTTGCATAAACACTAAAAGCAGACTCTACTGAGCTTGGAGATGAATCAGATAATAAGTCATAAGTTGATACTCCGTCACTAAAGTATAGATTCGTTCCATTCCACCAAAGATCTCCATTATCTGGAGATGTTGGATCAGTTCCATCAGTTAAGTTAATTTGAGCTGCAGTTGAAGAAGAAGCAGCTATTGTTAGCCTTGCTGTTGGATTAGTAACTCCAATACCAATATCTCCTGTTACTAAAAGATCAGCAGCTCCTCCTGCTCTATTTGAATCTATTCTTAAAACGTTTGCTGCATATCTACTTATATATACATCTCTAGTTGAACTTCCTCCTCCAATTCCGTAGGATCCGTCTGAGTAATACATTCCTCTTCCAAAAGTTTCTCCATCAACCTTAAACTCTAGTGCTTTTCCAGTATTAACATCTGTAGATAATGGTAATTCTTGAATACTTACAGCAGGTTTATCATTTAAACCAGGAGCATGAATTTCTAAAGCAGTAAAATTTCCACTTTCTAGAATTTCGACTTTAGCATCTACAACATCAGTCCCAACTCCAAGTCTATTTGTCGTATCGTTCCAAAAAAGGTCCGTATCTTCCCCTATTCCTCCGTCAATTTGAAATAGAATTGATCCCTCTGTTAATCCCGGATCGAATGCACCTGCTCTTTCAGCAAATAATGCACTAGGAGCATTTGTAAATATTTTTCTTGCGAAAACCTCAGAGTAATTTTGATCTCCAGCAGGAGCAAAAGCAATTTCTAAATAAATACTTGGATCACTAAAATCTACTCCTCCATTACTTACACAAGCTGTTGTAGCCCAATCTATTCCGTCTTGTTCTTGTGAATCACAAACACTATTTATATCAATAGTAAATATTCCGTTGATATCTCCTAATTCAAAGTTTAAATGCTCTTCTTCAAATAGCTGATTACCTCCTGACGCTGCGTCATAAATTCTTACTCTAATATCACAAGAATCTGCCCCAGCTGAAACGCAAGAAGGACTACCTGGATTTAAATTAGTACCATCAGCCTTATTTATAATCTTTCCAGCAAAATTTACTGTTCTTGAAGCAGCAGAAATATCGAAAATATTAAATACAGCTCCTCTATTTATAAAGAGAAATAATACTAACAATAGTGCTAAGAAAAGTATCAGAATCAACATATTTGAATCATACTTAGAAACTACATGCTCAAGGATTGATCCGCTATTAGGACAAGAAATATAAGCATCTTTCTGACGCTCAATTTTTTCTCTTCTCTTCATTCTTGGGTACCACAAATAAAAACCGTACCTATAAACAGTACAGAAAGTCTGACAAGTATATGCAACATAGCTGTAAACTAAAGGAAGATAATCCCCACTTTTGCGGTCGAAATTGCTTGCAATGT
>CAZWRA010000011.1:32938-35182 GCA_964635995.1 uncultured Candidatus Saccharibacteria bacterium | reverse complement strand
AAAATATATCTAAAAAATCTCTAAAAATTGTCTAGACAAATGGGTACAGTTTAAAGTATTTTGTTGTAAATTTATTGAAGCTGTTGTTATTACATTCTCATCCTGCATCAATTGACCTAAAATATAGGCATCTATTTCTCCATACTTTTCATAATCTTTCCTATCGTAATTCTCGTAAAATTTAGTAATCTCTGTATCTCCAAAGAATTTTTTATAATTTTCTACATTTAATTGATTAAAGAAATCATTAGGTCTGAATTTAGAAGTGTAGATTTTGACTGAATTAGGTGTTCTATCTTTCAAAGAATTATTAACCTCAGATATCCATGCAAATAAATCAACACAATGATAGCCAGAGTGCATTAACTTTCCGTAGCCATATTTATAAGGATGGTTTTCTTTATTAAACTCGTGGAGTAAATTCCATGTACCATCAGCGTGATAAATGTCTATATATGAAATTGGTATTTGAAACTCATTTACAAAGTTTTCTAGGTAATTCTTAACAAAACTAAAACCTTCATGGTTTCTTCTTTGACAAACTATGTAAAACTTAGATTTTGAATTTTTCTTATGCTCTCTCAAATCTTGATAATCTGTGAATATTTGCCTACCTGAATCTGGATTTTTAATAGGATCTACCGGTGCAGTGATTGGCTTATCCATTAAAATATTTAGATGATTCTTTATAGCCCATTCGGCATATACTTTATGTGATTTAGGTTCAGTAGAAATAATAATCCCATCAATCTTTTCTGTGCTTAATATTTCATCTAATCTCTTAATAAGTTTTTATATAAATCTTTCCCTAACCTATTAATAGGATTATCTTCTACAAAAAAGATCTCTTCGGGTTTTAACGATCTATCTTTTACAAAGTTATTTACTTTGCTTTGCTGTGAATCCAACTCAATAAGTAAACGCAACTTGATTACATATTTCTCTTGATGCTTCTCAAGAAATGGATAATAAATTCGTTTTGCATGTGGACCTAATCCAACTAGAATATATTGTTTCATGGTTCTCTCCTTGTCTGCATTTGTAATGCTAATAAATAATCTCTTTCTACCTCTAACATAGGCAAATAAGGTCTTACTTGGACACAACATTTACAAATTCAAGAAAAACTTTTTAAGAAAAATATGCTTGTATCACAAGAACTTCAAAAAGAAGAACCTTACTTTGTACTTAATTTCCCACTAGGGAACGATAAAGGATTTTCACATTGTGATGTATGCAAGTGTCGTATGAGAACATGCTTTTCTAAAGGTAGAACATCAAGGTATCCATATTACTATTGTCATAATCGGCTTTGCAACGCCGTAAAAAAGTCTATACAAAAAGCAGATATGGAGCGATATTTAGAAGAGCTATTGAGATCAATTACTCCAACGCAAGAATACGCTAAATATTTTAAAGAGAATGTTATAGAAGAATGGGAGATAGAACATGCGGAATTTGAAGAGGCTAGAAAACTAGGTGAAATAAAATTACAATCTTTAGAAGAAGAAAAAATTAGAACAATGGAATTGATAAAGAAAGGAGTTTTCCCAGAAGAGGCTGGAAGAGAGGAATTAAGTAGAATTGTTAATGGTATATTAGTTACAAGAGCAGATGTAAATGAAAACTTAATTGATCGAAATCAGCTTGAAGTTCTACTAAATCAAGCAGAACTATTTTTGACAAAAATCGAACCCCTGTATAGAGGCTTAAGTCCTACAAATAAGAGACGTTTCATCACTAAGATTTTCCCTGAGGGTGTATATTTTTATTATGCCGCAGAAGGCAAATTACGAACCGCTCAAAAGTCTTTGCTATTCGAGTTTATAGACGAAATTAATGCCCAGAAAACTGAAAAAAGCGAAATTTTGACCCTACCGGGAATCGAACCCGGATTACCAGGATGAAAACCTGGCGTACTAACCGTTATACTATAGGGCCAGTAGATTAAGCTTTTTTTAATATGCTCGAGAATTATAGCTTATTTTATTCTTTCTCGACAAATTATATTTATTTGATTAATTAACTATAGACCGATATCGTCAAAATCATTAATTATTTCTAAGCTTTCAATATCATATTGGATAGATATAACTATATTATCTATTTCTTGAGCTATTGCCTGATTTGATTCTAATGAGTTTCCAGTTTTTTCTTTATCTTCTGGTGTTTTGTTACTATGATTATTGTCTTGAGCTATTGCCTGATTTGATTCTAATGAGTTTCCAGTTTTTTCTTTATCTT
>CAZWRA010000011.1:0-32838 GCA_964635995.1 uncultured Candidatus Saccharibacteria bacterium | reverse complement strand
CTGGTGTTTTGTTACTATGATTATTGTCTTGACCATCAGCAATAATCTCGCTATTCTGGGGTTCTATAGAGGATTGATAATACCAATATGCTAAGCTTAAAAATACCATAGCTAATGTAGCAAAAGAAATATAAGTAAATTTCGTCCAAAAGTAGTTTCTTGAAAAACCATGTTTTCTTATTCGCTTCCAAATAGCATTTATTGATGAATAATCAACAACATCAGCATCAAGCTGATCTTGAATATATTCTTTTAGTTTTGATTGTTCCATAGTTTTTGTAACTGTTTAATTAAACGATTATTGAGTACTTTTACATAACTTAAAGATATGTTCATTTCTTTTGCAATTATTAAATTGCCTGCATGCTCAATATATTTCAGTTGATATAAAATTTGATATTTCTTATCTAACCTTTCAACTAGTTTTGCGATTTGATTTAAGATAGGCAGTTGATTTGGTTTAGATTCATTATCTGAATATTCGGTCTCATCAATAATTGGTAATTCAAGTTCTTGTAAACGATATTTTTTGCGTAAAAAATCGTATATTCTCCGTTTTGATATTGTAAACAATAGCGATTTTATATTTTTAGAAATATCTACATTCTCAAATATCTTCCATAAATCTATAAACACTTCACTGACTATATCTTCACGATCTTCTCTACGAGGTATCTGCTGCGCAATGATGAGCATGATGTAATTAAAGTACTGCTTATATATTTGTTCAAATTTAGCCTTGTTTTTCATGTACCTTCCGTAGCGCAACGAGGATTAAAAATTTTCTACTTCATCAAAGTCACTGTCAAATTCTAAATCACTTAGCACCTCATTAATTAAATCGATTGATTCATCGATAGACTCATTAGTAGGATCAGATTGTGTAATTTCAGTTTCAATTACAGGTTCTTCTCGATCTTGAATTGGAACATAATCTTTTTGATTACGATTCCTAATTGCTATAACTCCAATAACAATCATTATAAGTATAATAATTACAATAATAAGTGTTGTTGATTTTTTCATAGTGTATATATAAATTAATTTAAAGTGGCGAAATAATCCGCCACTTAAAGTTGATTAAACTGATGCTCTAATATCTTTCAATTCATTAACAACATCAATCAAAAATATATTATTAATTTGTACAGCAGTTGATCGAGCTTGTAAAAGTTCGCTTCGAGACTGTTGTAAAAGATCTAAATAAGCTCCTTCACTATCTCCACAAGCAAGAGCTTTTGTTTGATCTAGCAATAAAATAATTTGACTCATTTCACTATTGAATTGTGTAGTTAGTGTGGATATTTCTTGTACGTAAACTGATAGCTCAGAAGTATTTATACCCTCTTCATTAAGCCTTGTTATTACATTGTTTAATCGTTCAACAAGATTATTGTATCTGTTTACGTATCTCAATGTACCTTCATTATATCTTGATGTAACAGTATCTATTCTTGTAGTAGCAATTGTACATCTGGCCTCAATATTTTCGTCCCTAAGCTCTTGTCTTTGTGTTTTGTTTTCTTGAATATCTTGTTGAAGTTGTTCACGGTTATTTTGAACATCTTCATTTTGATTGTTAGCCTGCTCATCTATTGTTTGAGCATAAGTTGCAATTGGTATTATGGATGATGTAACAATGATGGTAATCATTGCAATAGAAAAGTATTGAAATACTTTCATAATAATAATGATAATAGATAAAATATTATACTTACATTTATATATTCGATAGGGGGTTACAGATACGAAATTAACTTTTTAAATTATATTAAAAGTAAAAATGAAAGTATACTCAACTTTTATCATATAAAATAGTTTTCCTATTATGAAATACTCAGTCTATGTAGATAAATTAAATATATCTGAGCAAGTGAAGAAAGAGCTTAAAGATACAGAAACTTGCAAATTATGCTTAATTAGCTTTAAAAGTCTTCGTCAAATTTTGATAAACTAAATTTATATTCACTTAAATGAGTGAATGTTTTTTTTAGTTTTAATATTAAAAGTAATAAATGTCAGGAACGAGTATATACTCGAAAGATAAATACTATCCATCGAATGAATTTGTTGGGTCTTCATTAATTAAACCTGAAGATTATTACTCTTTTTATGAGAAATCAATTTCTAATCCTGAACTTTTCTGGAGCGAATTAGCTTCTTCTGAACTCAACTGGTTTAAAGTTTTCGACAAAGTTTATGAAAAGACTGAAGATAGTTATAAATGGTTTATAAATGGAAAATTAAATATTACTTACAACTGTTTAGATCGTCATGTTGTTAATGGTAAAGGTGAGAAAATTGCTTTCTTTTATGAGAATGAAGAAAGAGAAAGTAAATCAATTACCTATGCTGAACTTCTTAAACAAGTAAATAAACTTTCAAATGGATTAAAAAGTTTAAATGTTAATAAAGGCGATGTAGTTACAATCTACATGCCGATGACCTTAGAGATTATTATTACTATGCTTGCTTGTGCAAGAATTGGAGCAATTCATTCCGTTGTATTCGGAGGCTTTAGTTCAGGAGCTCTCAGAAAGCGAATTGAAGATACAAAATCGAAAATTATTTTTACTGGCTCATATACAAAAAGACGAGGAAAAGAGATTCCTTTAAAACTAGTTGTTGATGAAGCGAAATGGGAATTACCTTATGTTGAGAAATGTATTGTTTATAGAAGAGACGAGAAAACTCCAATGTATGATTGTGATATTGATTTTATGATTTATTAAATAATCAGAATGAAGAATATAAACCAGAAGAAATGGATTCAGAAGATTCACTTTTCGTACTTTATACATCAGGTTCGACAGGAACTCCAAAAGGCATATTACATACTATAGGGGGATATAACTTATACACTCACTACACTACAAAAACTGTTTTTGATATTCATGAGAATGATGTTTTCTGGTGTAAAGCTGATGCTGGATGGATTACAGGTCATAGCTATATTGTGTATGGTCCTCTTTCAAATGGATTAACAAGTGTAATTTATGAAGGAGCTCCAAATTATCCAGATCCTAGAATTTGGTGGTCAATTATTCAGGATTATAAAGTTTCAAAATTTTACACAGCACCAACAGCTATTCGATTATTTATGAAATTTGAACATGCTTACTTAGAGAAATTTGATTTATCATCGTTAAAAGTTATCGGAACTGTTGGAGAGCCTATAAATCCTGAAGCTTGGGTTTGGTATTTTGAAAAAATTGAGAAAAGTAAAACTCCGATTGTAGACACATGGTGGCAAACTGAAACAGGAGGAAACATGATTGTAACTCTACCCTCTCTTCCTCAAAAACCAGGTTCAGCGGGACTTCCTTTTTTTGGAATTGAAGCAGATGTGGTAGATAAAGATGGAAACCCTGTCTCCCCAAATACACAAGGATTTCTTGTTATTAAAAAATCGTGGCCTTCATCCTTTAGAACTTGTTGGAATAATAAAGAGAGATCTTTACAATACTGGACTGAGATTAAAGACTTTTATACCGCAGGTGATATTGCTATGAAAGATGAAGAGGGTTATATAACAATCTTATGACGATCGGATGATGTAATTAAAGCTTCCGGACATAGACTTGGAAGCGCAGAATTAGAAAGTGCTTTTGTAGAAAATAAAAATGTTGCGGAAGCTGCAGTTATTGGGATACCTGATGAAATAACAGGAGAATCTATTAAGTCATTTATTATTTTAAAAGAGGGAGTATATCCTAATGAAGATCTAAAAAATGAATTGACTGATCATATAAGACATACAATTGGAAGTTTCGCTGTTCCTAAAGAAATTGAATTTGTTGAAAAGCTTCCTAAGACTAGAAGTGGAAAGATTATGCGAAGGGTTCTCAAAGAAAACACTCTTGGACAAGACCCAAGAGATATAAGTACATTAGAAGAATAATTACTCAAACTTTGATTTAATTGATAATGCTATATTAATAGTATATAATGCTTCATGCTATTAATAATAGAGATAGATGATTTTTTAACATTTAGATCAACAAAAACAGAATTTTCTCCTAGAGAATCTACAGTAAAATTACTAACGACACTTAACCAAGATTTTGAGCTTGCAGTATTGTCAAAAAACGAAGATATGACCGGTGTTTCAGTCGAAGTTCGAAGGATAAATATTGAAGATGGAAACATATTTGTAGTTCCAACACCAGTACAAGTTAATGTAGATGATTTTCCGGGAGTAATAAATAGATCCTCTATTCCATTAGGAGTTCAAATTGCACACCCTAACTTAAAGCTAATGAATAATGGACAGCTAAGAGATTTCGCTGATAAAGAAGTACAAGTTAAAACATTTCCTGAATTATTTCCTGTAAGTGTAAGTATTCCAAGTTCCATTAAAGTAGCTTCAGATTTGCCTACAACTGTCTTAGAATTTATAAATACTAGAACTGGATTAGTAGTGGTAAAGGCTGTCAATGGAATGGATGGTAACAGAATTGCGAGATTAAATCCTGATCCTACTGATATTGCTGACTTTATAAGAGAACAAAATAGGTTGAGAGTTGCTGCTGGAAAACAAGCTTCTGATTTTATACTTCAACCCTTTACTCCCTCACAGGAAATAGTAGGTCTAAAAGGATATGATGAAGAGAATCAAAAATTATTAGAGAAATATGGTGCGGCTATAGAGCTTAGAGTTTATTTTGTAGGAAATCCAAATAACCAATATATGCATGTTGTTGGAAGAGGAGTTGAATTATTTGAAGAAGAAAAACAAGATGATTGGATTTTATTAAATCAAGATGTAATTCCACCAGAATTAATAGTTTATGCTTCATAAATTGCATTAAAACTACTTACTCAGAGTAGTTCAAATATTGGAATTATGGCAATAGATTTTTTTAGAAATGACGGAAGATTCTTATTAAGAGAAATTAACCTTAGAGATCCTATTATTCCGAAACAATCAGATATAATTAATAGTAATATTTCAAAAGCCTTTAGAGAAGCCTAACAGTTTACAAACTATTTACTGAAACAATAAGTTTCTTAAAGAGTAATTCCATAGAATAGTAATAGTTAAAGTAATATAATTTCATATTTATTAATATTCTTCTATGGAAAAAGAACAAACAAATCCTTTCTCAATTATTCTCTTCATTATTATACTTGTATTCTCTTCATTATTATACTTGTAGCAATAGGTGCGCTTATCCTGCTATTTCTACAAGATCGTAATGACATGAACGGAGATCTGGATGATCAAGACCAACTACAGCAGAATACAAATAATGATACAGATAATATTGATGATTCAGAAAATGAAAATACTGATGTCAATGAAAATAATAATGATAGTGAATATGATATTGAACCCCAAGTTTACACTTCTGAAAATGGTGTTACTCTTGTTCTAGATCAGCCTATAGATCTTGAATCAATAACTTGTCCTATTAATATTGAAGGTCAAATAGAAAATGATGGTTGGTTTTTTGAATCTGAATTCTCAATTGAATTAGTAAGTATACTAGGTCAAACTGTTTCTACAACACAAGCAAGAGCTGTTGGAGACTGGATGACCTCAGGAAATGTTGAATTTACAACTGAACTTCCTTGTAGCGAAGCAGAGTTAATTGGAAGTAGCTTAGTGTTTAAAAATAATAATGCATCTGGACTTCCAGAGAATGATGATAGTATTACAATTGAATTGCTAAATCTATAACTTTATATATTTGAAGATGAAAAGGAGAAGCTTATGCTTCTTCCTTCCTATTTGATGTTTTTCCTTGTTTCTTTTTTACTTCTTTTTTTACCCATTTATTACCTTCTTTCTAGTAATTCTTCTTTAAATTATTATTGAACAATAGTTAAAGTACCTACCATTCCTAATGCTCTATGATTAGAGATACCACAATAGAATTCATAAGTAGTTCCAACAGCTGTGTTCTCAGGAATTGTAAAAGTTACACTACTCTGTCCTCCAGTATTTACAGTTGAAGTGCTTGCATTCAGTTCATTAATTATAAAATTATGTGTTCCTGCAACTGAAGTTACATTAACAGTTATAGTTTGTCCTGGTTTAGCTGTAATTGCATTAGGAGAAAATGATAAATTATCCATATTTAAAGAATAAGATAAAGGAGCTAGTGCAACAGGCTCTGGTTCTGGCTGAGGTTGAGGTTGAGGCTCAGGTTGCTTTTCTGGAGTTTCATCTGGAGCAGGCAATGGTTCATTGTTATGCTCTTCTTCCTTTTCAGGTTTCTCTTCTTGTTCGGTATTTTGATCATCATTGTTATTCTGATCTTGATCAGGAGTTACATTATCTTCATTATTATCCATAGGTTCACTTGTGTTACCTGTTGAATAGATCACATACGCTCCTACAACTAGGAAAATTAAAACTAGAAGCCCTAATATTAGATTTCTTTTTGAAGACATATTTTTTGATAAAAAATAATTTTTTGTTAATATAAGCAACTTATCATTTTGAATAAGAAAACACCACTCATGATATAATTATATATGGGTAATATAGAACAAAGTACAATAACAACAAGTGAAGGCATAAATTCTGATGTTTATACACTTAACTTAGGTCCAAGTAAATTAACTGTATACTCTCATGGGGCTATAAATGATATTGAAGTGGAAGGACAGGATGTTACTTTTCCTGGAGATTTAAACCAAAAAATCGTTCATTTCTCAGAAATTTACAGACAAAGATTTGGAAATCCATTAATGAACCCTGCTGGAAGATATGGAGATGAAGAAGATCTTGAACAAAGACCTCAAAGAGTTTCTCAGCCTGGATTAAAAGATATCCATGGTGTTATTGCTGGAATTCCTTGGGATATAGTTGAAGCTGGAGAGAATTTTATTGAAATGAGATTACCGGCTGAGAGATGGAAGGGTGTAATGGAAGAATATTACATTGATGCTGCAAAAATATTTGAAGTTGATACAGTTGGAAGACACTCTTTAGATAGATTTATTAGAGCAATCTTAAGATCAGATAAGTCATATGAAGTAGTTGATTCTGTATTAAGACTAAGAACTTTAATTGGAACTCTAGATATTGATAAAAAGATGTGATCTGTCGCTAAAGAAATTATTTTTTATTAAATAGAATGTATCCAGGAGAAGCTGAAATTGTTCGAAGAGTAACAATTGAAGACTTAAACGATCCAAAAGTTTCGAGCTTACTAGATGAAGTTTGGATTACAAATCTTGGTAATGAAGATTTTAGAGATGCTAGCGGATTCCATACATATTTTAATGCTTTTTTAAAAGAGATCGTTGTTTCCAAAGGGATTTTTTGGAAGAAGTGTACCTCAGGATTACGATGAAAATCTTCCGGATAGAAGCGTAAGAATATTAGATCAAAGAGATAGGCTTAGGAGACAGGTTGTAATTATTCCTGAAGTAGAACTCAGAACACATAGTTTAAACCAGATTATTTTTAAAGATAAGAATACAATTGGTCAACCAGATGTTGCAATTGAAAATTGGAGACAAATAGGTGATGATCGTCATTACCCTGAAATCGCAAGAATTATACGTCCTGGAGAAACTTCAAGAATAGGAGTTAGAATTATTGTAGTTAAAGGTAATGAATTACCATCTCATATAAGAGATTATATCGATAAGGTTAATTCTGATTTAGCTAAATTAGAAGCTTAAACAAATCCTAATCTTCCATTTGGATCGGCTACAATACTTCGGTTTAACTTATCCTCAATTTCAGAAAACGGATCGAGTAGATCAGCGAATATATTTTTGATCTTTAGTACTTCCGCCTCATCAATTCCCTCAACCCTCACTGTAATATATGGAGACGTATTAGATGCTCTTATTAAGCCCCACCCGGTTTCAGAAAAATTTATTCTTGCACCATCTATTTTTATTACATCAAATTGTTTTTCAAGTTCTTCAGTAACGTTTTTAATAATAGAAAATTTAACTAGATCAGAACAAGGAAGTTTCATTTCTGAAGTACCTACTCTTTTTGGAATAAAATCAAATAGTTCTGAAAAATTCTTATCAGTTTTACTTAATAATTCTAAGATAGTTGCTGCTGCATAAAATCCATCATCAGCTTTAGGATAGTTTTTTGTAAAGTAAAAATGACCTGAAAGTTCTCCTCCTAAAATTATGTTTTCATCATTTCTAAGGGTATCTTTAATAGGGGCATGTCCAGTTCTATGCATTAAAGGAATTAATTCTAATTCAGGTAAAATGTCCTCTAATCTTTTTGAACTTTTTACATCAAATAAAACTTTCATTCCTCTATGTTCAGATGAAAATTCTTTTGCTAGAAGCATTAATACATTATCAGCAAAAATTAAATTTCCTTTTTCGTCAACAAATCCTACTCTATCTCCATCTGCATCAAAAGCTATTCCAATATCAGCATTATTTCTTTTTACAGATTCAATCAAAAAAGTCATATTTATAGCGCTTTCAGGGTCAGGTACATGATTTGGAAACTTTGCATCTGGGTCAAAGAATAATTCTTCAAGAATATCTACGCCAAGACTTTCAAAAAAGTCCTTAGCAAAAAGTCCAGGAGTTCCATTCCCGCAATCAATCACTACTCTTAATTTCTTTTGTAGGTTAAAATTAGGTAATACTTCCTTTTTATAAATCTCATAACTATTATCTACAATAGTTTTCTCTCCTCTTGTATCAACGCTTACTAATTTAAAGTTATTATGTATAATTCGATCATATAAAGTTAAAAGCTCTTCTCCGTATAATGGCTTTGAATCTTTTTGAAGCATCTTATATCCATTGAAAAAATAAACATTATGACTTCCAGTAATATTTACACCACCATCAAAGTTTAAATGAGAAGTCAGAAAATAAATAAAAGGAGTACATGTTTTTCCTGCATCTACAACATTAATTCCACAATCTAGAATCCCTTCTACAAACTCATCTTTTAAAATATCAGCAAAAGGTCTGACTTCATACCCTACTAAAACTTTTTTTGCTCCCTGCACTTTTAAGTGTGAACCATAGGCTCTCCCTATAAGCCTAGAAATATCAGGTGTTATAGTTACACCTGGAAATGGACCATACCATTTTTCATATTCTGCAATAGCTTCGGGTTCAAAGCCTTTTCCGGCAATCCCTCTAATATCGTATTCACGGAAAATTAGTCTAAGTTTGTCCATTTTTTAAAATAACGTGTATAGCAAAATATACATAAAGAATAGATTTTTTTAAAGAACATATATAAATTAATGTATGGAAGAAAATGAAATTTGTTTACATATTGCTAAGTTCAATAAAAGTAAGATGATTCATAAAGCTAATTTTATTAAGTTTGAATGTGAGGAATGCTCAAAGATTAACAGTTGGTGGGTACATTTAAGAATATGTCAGATTTATGGAAAAATGTTATGTTGTAATTAATCTCCAAATCAGCACGCATATAAACATTTTGTAGAAGAAGGACATAATCTAATAATTTCTGCAGAAATGGGTGAGAATTGGTTGTATTGTTTTATTGATGATTCAACTCTTAATTATTAATAAGAAAATAACTCCCTATCAATATTTTCTTCATTAACTTTTTTTTCTAATAAAATTTTATAAACGGAATTCATGAAAGGCTTAGGTCCACAGATTGCATGGAAACATTCAGTTATTTAACTATTGATACATTCGGTAATTATCGCAGAATCAATACGTTTACCTATATATGATTTAAAATCTTGAGATTCTTTTCCTGAGTCAGAAATAACGTACATTATTTCGAAAAGTTCATTACTCTGTTTTGCTAATTTTTCTAACTCTTCTCTATACACAATTTCATTTTCATTTGCTGTACAAATAAATAGGATTATTTTTATATCTTTATGTTCAGTCCTTAATTTTTTTATTGTACTTAATGATGGAGTAATACCAATTCCACCTGCATAAAATACAAACGTATTGTATTTATAAACATCTTTTAAAAATATTCCGTAAGGTCCATCAATTAAAACAGTATCCCCTATATTTAAAGTTTCAGGATTTCTTGTCCATTTCCCAACCTTCTTAAATATAAAGTTAATTTCGTTTTTATCTGAATCAAAATCAGCAAGAGTAAAAGGATGATGCTCTCTTAAGAAGCCAGCTTTTGAAATATAGCCAAATTGTCCAGGTCTGATCTTACCAATACCTTTTCCTTTTGCTTTAAGGGTTAATTTCACTATATTGTTTGCTTCTTGTATCTTTTCTTTTACAATATATTTTTCTCTTACTAAGCCAAATTGAAATAGTATTCTAAATATAGTTAAAACTAGAAAATATAAACCTAGAATTATCCAAACTGTTCTGAATCCTGTAATTGATGTAACAGTTCCTGCTTGAAATGCATGAAAGAAAACAAAAGGAAAAATCAGGAAAGCTAAAAAATGAATTAATTTCCAAGCTCTAAATCCTAATCTAGTTCTTAATAAAGCAGTCGTTAACCATATTGTTGAGAATAATATTAATGAGATCGTTCCAAGTCTTATTCCAAAATCAAACTTTGTATCAATTTTAAAAATAAGAAGATTTATTCCAACTGAATTATAGAAAAGAATCATAGCTAATGGATGCAGAAATATAAGAAGTAACCCATAAATTCCAATTTTCTTAGGAACATCAAAGCTGCTAGTAAGTCTTTAGTAAACATTTTTATAAAACCTCTAACACCTAAATGATATTGATACCAAAGAAGTAATCCTACAGTTAAACCTAACTGTGTTCCGAATATATATGCAATATCAGACGGTTTTCCTAATTCAAAAGCTATGATCCATAGATCATAAGTAAATATAAATAGAGATAAAGTGGAAATTAGAATTATTATATAAATCTTAACTTTTGTCATTTTATGCATTTAAAACTCCGTTATAATTTTCACTTCTTACATATCTTCCATCCTCCAATATAATTAAATACTCAGTCTCATACCTGTCTGAAAGTATTTTATGAAAATTCTGAGGGGAAATAAATAAACATGTTGCTATAGCATCTGAAATTATTGCAGTTTTAGAATGTGTAAATACAGCAGCGATTTCAATTTTATGGTTAGAAAGATAACTATCTAAATGTGAATGTATTTCACCTGTAATTTTATCTCTCCATTTTCTTCTATTATTACTACTAGAGGAGATTGATGAGTTAACAATTTCAATTTCTCCAATAAATTCAGATAAGTTAAATGGATTTTCAAGTATGAATTTTTTAGGCTTATTTTCAGAGTTAAAGTAATAGATGTCACCTCCTGCGTTTATAGTTATTGAAGTAAAACCTAATTGTTTTAAATCTAAAAATAATAAATCTATTAAATATCCTTTACCGAAACTTCCGAAGTCTAATTGAGTTCCAGCTGTAATTTTTATTACCTCACTGTTCATTTGAATAAGCCAATCATCAGTTTTTTTTGTTATCTCTTTTGACTCAAATGAGTAATTCTTATCATAACCTCTACTTTCTAAAACATTTCCTATTGATAAGTTAAAATGACCTTCTGTAACTAACTCTAATTCTTTGCCTAAATTAATCATATTAATAAGATCTTCTGGAGGATTTGGATATTGGCCAGTTTGTTTTAGTATGCTTAAAATACTGTCATCTTTGAACCTTGAGTATTTTTGTTCAAAATCAGTAACTATAGAAGTTATTTTTGATTTTATTTCATCGATTTTGTTTTCAGAAAGTGGATCGACTATAACGATCCACTTTGTTCCTGTTGCTTGAAAAGAAAAAAATTTTGTATTGTTTTTCTCTTCTAAACTTATTTTCATTAAATTAATGCATTAGCTTTAATCTGTTCTACTGCTTCGATAAAACCATAACCAGTTAATGAAGATCCGTTAACGTTTCCTGGATACTCTACCTCATTGATATTCTTTCCAACTATTACATTAGATATCTCATCTTTAAAGGCATTTTGTAACTTTACTGATACAGGATTAGTAGCTTTTGGCATAACATCTACAGCAGTAATAGTATCATTTTCGATGTTTAATTTAACTTCTACTTCTTCAGATCCCGCTGGTGAAGTGTATGTCCCAACAGCTGTGTATTCACCGTTATTATAAACTAACTCTAGACCTAATTCAGTTTCTTCAGGAGGATTAGAAGTTGTTGTTTCTCCGATTACATTTGAAGAAGTATCTTCAGTTTCGGTTTGTACATTACTATTAGCAGCTTCTTGCCCATTGTTTATCAATGCAAAAGAACCACCAAGAACAATTGCTTCTATAACTAAACCTCCGACAATAACTGGAATTGAATTGCTTTGGTTCTCATTCATATTGAGGAAATAAAAATAATATAGTACTACGGACGTAGTAACAAATATGATTATAGGATTAATCCTCCTAATGTATCAAGGGAAAATTTTACTTAAAAATCTTATTTACTCCTAAGAACTGAACTACACTGTTTATTGAGCGTCATGAATTTTCTATGAATATTTTCGAAAACCACTTGTATCTTTTATGATTCTTTGGTGATATAATAGAGGAGTCCGAAAGATAGACGTGATTAAATCTTTTCATTGTATTAGAAATAATCCGTCTATAATTAGGAGTAACTAATTTTTTATTTCTATTCTAGTACAATGAAAAAATTGTATGTAGGTAATTTAAGCTGGGATATCTCAACAGATTCTTTAAAAGAAATCTTTAGTGAGGTTGGAACAGTTGAAGATGCTATCGTTATCGTTGACAAGATGAGTGGAAGATCAAAGGGATTTGGTTTCGTGACTATGTCGACTGAAGAAGAAGCACAAAATGCTCTAGAAACATTCAACGGAAAAGAAGTTGAAGGTCGAGAGCTAAGAGTTGCTTTTGCTGAAGAAAGACAAGATCGTGGAGAAAGACCAAGAAGACCAATGAGAAGAAACTTCGACAACGAATAATCAAAGAAAAAAGTCTTTTTTTCGAAAATAAATCGCAGATTTTTAATCTGCGATTTTTTTATATATTCACAGGTATAATAGAACTATGACAGATCTAAAAGTAATTAATCGTGGTAATGAGAAAACAGTAATATTTAAAAGGAGTAAGGTACCTTTATTAATTATCCAATTACAACTTATATTTTCACTTTTAGGACTTGGAGTAACATTAGTGTTTATCTTTGCTTTATTATTCAATATCCCTGAATTTTTGATGATTATTGTTTTAATTTATCTTGTTTTAGCTTTATTAGTATTTCTTGGATATTCTCTTAGATATCTATATTACCGATCTGTAAAATACACTCTAATACCAGGGTATGTACAAAAATCGGAAGATCAAATTATTGATCAAATTCCAGACAAAGTGGTTATTGAATCAGGATTATTAAGTAAAAGAATTCAAACCTTAACTCTTAATGAGTTGGATAGAGTGGAAGTTTTTAAAAGCTTTTTAGGAAAATACTTTAATTATGGAAATGTTCATCTTGAACAAGTCGACAAACTTACACAAACAGCAGATTATGTTTTAAGAAACGTGCTGTATCCTGAATCCGCAATGAATCTAATACAAAAACAGATAGATATTGAAATCACCCCGTCCCAACCTATATAGTTGGCTAACTAGTTTTTAACTCAAGCAATGAAAATTATCTAAAGGTATTTATAGGATTTTTTCCTTCTTATTTTTGTTTTAAGTGTTTTTACAATATTCCAAAATAGAGCAAGTAATGTAATAAAAGAAAATTCTGAAACCTATGTTCTTTATGGTCCTATGAAATCTAAGGAGGTCTATTTAATGAGGACTTCAGACAGAGAAATAGTTCATACTTGGAATACACAATATGAGCCTGGAATGCATTTCGTATTACTTGAAAATGGAAATTTGTTAAGAGCTGGAAAATATCCAAATGAAACTTATGGAACAGTTCCTGGAATGGGAGTAATCCTTCAAGAAATAGCACCTGATGGAAACTTTGTTTGGGAGTATGTATATTCTGATGATAGGGTTTTAGCTCATCATGATATTGAAGTAATGCCTAACGGAAATATTTTAATTATAGCTTGGGAGATAATTGATAATGAAGAAGTTATAGAAAATGGTAGAAATCCAGAATTTATTCATGAGGATTCTTATATGAAACCTGATCATTTCGTTGAACTTAAACCTCTATCTAATAATGAAGCTGAAATAGTTTGGGAGTGGCGAGCTTGGGATCATCTCGTTCAAGATTTTGCTCAAGAAAAATTGAACTATGGTGAAGTAAGTAAAGAAACAAATAAAATTAATGTTAATTTCCCTGAAAATCCAAGAACTGATTGGAATCACGTTAATTCTATAGACTATAATGAAGAGCTTGACCAGATAATAGTCGGTGTTAATGCCTTTCATGAAGTTTGGGTTATTGATCACTCATCAGAAAATAAAGGTATAGTAGGCAGATACGGTAACCCTGCAACCTATAAGTCAGATAAAGTAAAATTTCTATTAGGAGTTCATGATGTTGAGTGGATAGAAGAAGGATTACCTGGAGAAGGAAATATACTTTTATTTAATAACGGTGGAGGAAGATATCCACACTCAGAAAATGTAATAAGAGAACATTCTATAGTAGAAGAATATAGAATTATTGATGAGTATACATTAGAGAAAGTTTGAGAGTATATAACTGGAGATAAAGAAACTTTCTACTCTCCAAGGATCTCTGGTGCTGAAAGATTAAAAAATGGAAATACGATTATATGTGAGGGTGATGATGGAAGGATATTTGAGGTTACCCCAGATGGAGCTATTGACTGGGAAATTTATAATACAGAATATGACCCTGTTTATGATCAAAAAGATATGCAAAGTGAGAATGCGCAAAATGGAACTGTTTTATTAAGTAACGCTTCTGTATTTAACATAGAAGCTTATGATGAATCTGATATTCGGATATTCAATCTATTCAATAAGATTTACTAAATGTTTAACTATGCGACATGGTTGCATTACAATGCAACCATGTCGCATATAGATTTAAGAACAAAAAATGAAAAGCTTATTTATAAGTTAATTAAAGCAAACCACGCTTTAAGTGCAGTAGAAATTAAGAAGTCTCTTCCAGAAATTGATAAAGCTACCGTTTATAGAATTATTGCTCGTTTAGTTGAAAGATCTATTATTAAAGAGATTTTTATAGATAGCAACAAATCATATTACGAACTTGTAAGCCAAAGACATCATCATCATATTATTTGTAAAGTATGTAATAAAATTATTCCAATAGTAATTTCAGAAAAAGTTGAAGGTAATATACAAAACCTTGAAAATAGAATTAATAAAGAACTAAATTTTAATATTACATCTCATTTATTAACTTTTTACGGTAGCTGTAAAGGCTGCAATTAATTTTTAAAATTTTATAAATATGAACGATGCGATTTTTTCAATTTTAGCTGTAATATTAATAAGCTTTATCTCGCTTGTTGGACTAATTACACTTTCTTTAAGCTCAAAATTTATCTCAAAAATTGTATTATTTTTAGTAAGCTTAGCAGCTGGAACATTACTAGGAGATGTCTTTTTTCATATTATTCCTGAAATTTATTCACATGAGAATGATTACACTGAACTTGTGCCCTTCTCTATTCTTTTTGGGGTATTGATATTTTTCTTTATGGAAAAAATCTTACATTGGCATCATTGTCATAAACCTGAAGAACACGGACATAGTAAACCTTTAGCAGTAAGTAATCTAGTTGCTGACGGTTTACATAATTTTATTGATGGTATTATCATTGCTTCTAGCTTTCAAGTAAGTGTTGAAGTCGGAATATCTTCAACAATTGCTGTTATATTACATGAAATACCTCAGGAAATTGGAGACTTTGGTGTATTAATACATGCAGGACTTTCTAAACAACGAGCTTTATTCTTTAATTTTATCTCTGCTCTGCTTGCTATATTAGGAGCAGTAATAACATTAATAATTGGTGGTATGAATGAGGCAACTAACTTTATTCTTTTAGGGCTAGCTGCAGGGGGATTTATTTATATTGCTGTTGGAGACCTTTTACCTGAGTTAAAAATTGAAGAAAAATTATCTAAATCAATATATCAATTTCTTATAGTTCTTCTTGGAATAGTCCTTATGTTTGGTTTAACTTTCATTGAACCTCATTCACATTCGCATGAAAATGAGGATGAGTTGCATTTAGACGAGGAGGAACATGAAGAAGAAGAGGATAGTTCTGAAGAATTGCATGATGAATAGAAAACTCTTGCTATAATCATCGTATTGATTGAATTGCTATATGGTAAAGATATTAAGAGATAATATTCTTTTTATTCTTGCAGCAATAATTATTGTTGTTATTTTAATAGTGGTACTTTCTATTTTTAGAAATGGTTCTTCTATAACTGTAAATCTTGATAATGACGATGGGAAGGTTTATGGAACCTACCAGAGGTGTAGAGAAACTGCAGCTGGAAATTTCCTCGTTACTTTTGAACATCCCAGAGGCTGGATTGTAGATAAAAATGGATTAGCTAGTTATATTGGTTATTTGGATAAAGGTCAGATCTCAATCTATTACGTTTTTGAATCACTGCAGACAGAATTTGATGGTTATAATAAGAAAAAATTCGGAGATAGAATTATGTATTGGAATGACTACAGTGAAGAAGTTGAAGGAAATGAATATTTCACCGTTGATGTGCTATGGCCATTAGATAGCGTCAGAAGTACTTTAAGATTCACTTGTAGTGGACCAAAAGAAGATAGAGCTAAAATAAAAGATCATTGCGAAAGATTTATTTCAAGCTTTAGGTTGGATTAATTATTTTTTCTTAAAGATTAAATACAATCCAAGAATTATTATTATAATTGGCCAAAAATTTTCAAAGCTAATCCTTGAAAATATATCAATATCAAAAAAATTTCTGAAAAAGAAAATAAATCCAATGCCAATAAATAATATACCCCAAGCCAACCTATTATTTCTATCTTCTTTATCGTTTGTATCTAAACCTTCAATATTTTTTACAAATTCTTTTGCCTTATCTCCCATCTGCTTTGCATTTTTCTTGATAACATCTTCAGTTTTAACAGTTAAATCAGCTTCTTCAGGAATTATTAACCAAAGTATCAAATAAATAATAATTCCCCCTCCACTAAATACAGCAAATACTACAAAAAGTACTCTGAAAATAATTGGATCGATTTCAAAATATTCTCCTAGCCCACCACATACTCCACCTAAAACTCTGTCATTTGATGATCTAAAAATTCTCTTTTCTGTTTTCTCCATATAATTTAAGTAAGATCTATATATTGATTTTAAACCTCTAATGAAAAAAGTTGAAGAGTATATCCATTCTATACTTGAAGTCAATTTTAGGTTTCAATATTATTTATAGTACCACTATCATTTATCCATAGGTACTATTAAAATTTTAAGCTTTATAATAATGTCTTCTAAAACACGATATATTTTTGTTTCCGGAGGAGTAATATCAGGAATTGGAAAAGGTGCGACTTCTGCATCTCTTGGAAGATTATTTAAGGATAGAGGTTATTACATAACAGCAATAAAATGCGAAACATATCTGAATGTTGATTCAGGAACTATTAATCCCATAGAGCATGGAGATCCTTTCTTATGCAGTGACGGTCTAGAGGCCGATATGGATCTAGGAACATACGAGAGATTTTTAGAAATTGAGATGGGATTTAAAAACTTTCTGACGATGGATCAGGTATACAGGACAATAATTGACAAGGAAAGATCTATGGGATTTAATGGAAAGACAGTAGATTCTATCCCTGAAATTCCAAATGAGATTATAAAAAGAATAAAGTCCGCAGCTAATGGCCACGATATTTGTATAGTAGAGTTAGGAGGGACTGCTGGAGAGTACCAAAATGTTTTCAATTATGAAGCTGCAAGAATGATGAAGCTAGAATTACCAGAAGATGTAATTCATATACATATTTCCTATGTGCCAGTTCCGAGTCATTTAGGTGAACCTAAAACAAAACCAACGCAATTATAAATTCGATATTTAAACATGGCAGGAATTCAACCAGTTTTTTTAGTTCTAAGAAGTAACGACCCAATTGATGAATTAAGAAAAGAAAAAGTTGCTGTGCAGTGTAATCTCTCGAAAGATCGAATTATTATGAATGCAAACATTAAAAGCATCTATAGCCTTCCTAATAAGTTTAAAGATCAAGATTTTGATAAAAAAGCTTTAAAACTACCTGGACTGCCTTTAAGAAAAATTAATGACAAAAAATGGAATGAATTAGTTAAAGTAGTAACAACTGTAAGAAAAAATAGAGTTACTGTTGGAATAGTAGGGAAGTATTTTGCTACTGAAGATTTTCAACTTCCAGATTCATACAATTCATTAACACATGCACTTAAACATGCAAGTTGGAAAACAGGAATTGGTGCAGACTTCAAATTTGTTAATGCTGAAGATATTGAAAAAGAAAATGCTAAAAAATTTTTAAAAGATGTAAATGGAATAATAGTCCCTATAGGTTGGGGAAGTAGGGGCGTTGAGGGAAAGATTCAAGCTGTTAAGTTCGCTCGGGAAACTAAAACTCCATATCTTGGTCTTTGTTATGGAATGCAGTTAGCTTGTGTTGAATACGCAAGAAATGTACTGAATCTTAAGGGTGCAAATTCAGAAGAAGTAAATCCTGATGTTGAAAATAAAATTATTCATAGTATTCCTTTCAACTCAAGATACCAAACTATAAAGGGTGAGGGAACTTCTATGAGGTTAGGATCTTTTGATTGTGTAATTAAAAAAGGAACATTAATGCATGAAATTTATAAGAAACATAAAGAAGGGAAAAAACTTCCAAATGGTGATCTACTAATATCTGAGCGACATAGACATAGATTTGAATTTAATAATGATTATAGAAAACAGTTTGAAGATAGTGGTTTTATCTTCAGCGGAACTTATCCAGATGACTTTTTTTGTTGAAATGATAGAGCTTCCGAAGAAATCGCATCCTTTTTTCATTGCAACACAAGCACATCCTGAATATAGATCCTATCCTCTAAAACCTCATCCAATTTTTGTTGAATTTATTGAAGCCTGTTTTAAAAAATGATAGGTTATGTTATAAATCCAAACTTTAAATAATAAAAATGACAGATATAACAGATATTAAAGAAGAGGCTATCGAAAATATTGAAGTTGAGAATGAGGGTAATCCTGAAGGTTTAGTTGAAAGATTAAGAACTAATCCTGAGTTTGCAAAAGACCTAATGGCTTATATTAGATTTAATGCTACTATTAAGTCTATTTCCCCCCTTATATTGTATGCAAGAAGTACGAAGAAGAATGTTTCCGGATTTACCTACACTTGGGGATGAGACCCAATATTTTATTCAATCAATTCGAGCTGAAATACTCGAGTATGAAGTTATTGAAGCCTTTGTTAATGAAATAGAGATAGAAAGAAGTAGACATGATGGAAAAGTTCCAGTAACACTAAGAGAAGATAAACAAGGTATTGCTACAATTTTAACAGAAGTTGACAATAAAGGTACCGTCATTTTACAGCGAAAGGCTTTAACTGTTGAGGGCGTAAGTGAGAGAAAGTCTGCTATTGATGTTATTTTAAATCTTCTAGAAACAGAGGGTAAATCTTTAGTTCAAGGATTAAATTTAGATGCTAATTCTGTAGTAGAGGGTGAGTTACTTATCCTTGACGACTTACATCATGCAAGGGAACTTAATGGCCTTTTAACTTTTCTTCAAAATACTATTGCTACTCCAACGATCTTGAATTGGAAAATACACGATGTAACTGATCCAGAATACAGATTGTCAGGTTTGATGGGACACGATCTTGTTAATCATTTATTCGGAAATTTCGCTCAATCATTAAACTTTCTTCCCTTTGCTGAAGGGACTTTTAGGTATATTGAAATACCCTCTCAGGAATATGACAAAATAAGATCTGAAAGGGCACAAATTGGAGAGTTAGATGGAATTCTATTTAAAGATAAAGAAGGTAAGACTTATTGAAGAGAAAACTTAGGTGACACAAAGACTAGACTTCTTCAAGAATATACTGACAGATTTAATTCATTGTTAAATTTCCTCAGAAGCTACCAGACATTAAGTAGTGAAGAAGAATCGGATAGAGCTGTTTCAATGCAATCAATTATTGATTCAATTCTTGTTAGTGCTTATGGTTCATATGGAGATGAAATAAAAACTTTTACTGCAAATCCACCAAAAATCACAATAAAACATAATAATGGCACAGAAAACATAGGAGTAAGAACACTGGAAGAATTTATAGCTATAAGAACATTGATAATGAACTCTATTCATGCTCAAACAAGTAGAGCTCAAAATATTGAAGTAGAAATCTCCACAGATGAGAGTGGAAATAATTTATACTGTTAAGGACGATTCAGAAAATTATGATTGGTCAAAAATGGGTAAGATTGGAGACTTGCCAGCAGCAAGGAGGGATTTGAGATTCGAAGTTAGAAATAACTATCTTGCAGGTATTGTATATCCAGACCTACCGGGTATTGAGTCAAAAGGTGGATTAACTTTAGTTGCAAATTTATTGGGTAAATTAGGAGAAAAAATTGATATTGGGACTATTTATCCCGAAAATTTCAATCCAAACAATACTAGTGAAACGAAGCCTGTTAAATATGTACAAATTGTATTTCCTAAAGCTGCATAATTTACTGTATTTTAATAGTAGGCTATAATCCAACTATGCCTTCGGATTCAATAGAACTAAACTACGAAAAATTTCATTTGGAAAATGGAATTAAATGTGTCGTTTACCCTCGTAATGAAATTCACTCAGTAAAAATAAAAGTTATAGTTAATGTTGGTTCTTTAGATGAAGATGAGAAAACAAATGGTCTATCCCATTTTATTGAACATGTAGTTCATGACGGAACTGAGAAGCTACCTACTTGGGATGCTGTAGATACATATACAAACGAATATTCCGGTTCAACAAATGCGTATACTAGTATTGACCATACACAATATTATGGAACTTTTCCTAGTCAGTATTTAAATGAAGCCCTTCATTTCTTTTCTCAAATAGTTTTTCATCCTTTATTTAAGGAGAGTGATGTAGATAAAGAGAGGGATATTATTCTTGATGAACAAATGCGTGGAGAAGATGAGATAGATTATCAGATTTATAAAAATATTAAAGATAATAGATTTACTACAGAAAAAAGTCCTTTTTCTTACGATATTATCGGACAACGTAATCTTTTAGAAAAATTTTCAAGAAAGAGTCTTATTGATTTTTATAATAAATATTATGTTCCTGATAATACTGAAATTTATATTGTAGGAAATGTTGATATTAAAAAAGTAAGGGAGTATTTAAATAATCATTTCTTTGAGACTATAAAGTCAAAAGAGTTTGGAAGAAAGCCGGAGCGAATTTTTAAACAAAAGTATCCTGATTATTCTGAGTTCTCGGTTAATTCAAGAACTAAGCAGGATATTTCTCAGTACTATTTAACTTTAACATTCCCAACCTTTGAATTTATTTCCTCTTCAGAAGAAGAAAGAGAAATTGAAAAGTTCTTAAAGAGCGTTACAGCTTCCTCTCAATACTTTCAATCTGTCTTATGGAAAAAACTAAGAGAAGAACTTGGAATTGTTTATGGTGTTGGAGCTTATACTTATGATATGCATTCAAGATCTATACATATTATCCAAACCTCATTTGATAAAAAATATTTAGAGACAGTTTTAAAAGAAGTTTTTATTGGTCTTGAAAGTATTAAAAAAAATAAGATTACTGATACAGTTTTTAAGGCAAGACAAAAGAGAATAATAGACACAAGTTTAATGCAGCTAGATAATCCTGATAATATGATCTCTTGGATTATTAATCATGAAGACGAAATTGAAACTCATGGAAAAGCTTTAAATATAAATGAATATTTAGATTTTGTTAAAAGATTAGATTTTAAAAAAGTCATAGAGACTTCAAATCTTATATTTGATTGGGGTAAAGTTAATATAGGAATTGTTAGTAAAGACAATTCTCAAGATGTAGAAAATTCAGTAAAAGAGTCCTGGAGTCTTTTTACTGATGGTCAACAAACTTTATTTTAAAAATATTTCTTGGCAGAAAAAGAAGAACATACTGAACAAGTTTTTGAAACAGAGGGTTTTGTTCTGTTGGAAATTTCAAGGGGACTTATTCTTGATGATAAAGGGGGTGTTCTTATAGCATTGAGAGGTTCTCAAGATAGATTTGGTGGTCTTTGGCATTTACCAGGTGGAAAGTTTGATGAAGGAGATTTTGATGGTAAAGATGTGTTAATAAGAGAGCTTGAAGAAGAAATGGGGTTTAAACTCAATGGAGGTGAAATTAGAATGTATAGAACTATTAAAGAAGTTAATTCACAAGAAAAGAAAAATGTCCTTAGCTATTATTATGAAATAACTGGGTATGATTCAAATTTTACACTTAATCTAGATGAAATTTCAGAAACAAGATATATTTATGTCTCTGATGAAATTCATAATTTAGAGTTTGCGTTCGATCATGATTCTGTTTTACTTGAATATTTTCAATCCAGAGAACAATAATTGGTATAATTGTTTATATTTAATAAAAAAAATACTATGAGTGATAATGGATTTATTCAGACAGGACCAGTTGAGAGAAATGTTGCTCTTTCTGGAAATTTCTTAGCTTCATTCATAACACAAGTTTATGGATGGATGGCTTTTGGATTATTTGTAACAGCTATTGTAGCTTTATTTCTTTCAAATCGAATTGTAAGTGATCCTGAGCTTGCAGAAACTTTAAGTGGGTTAATTTTCCCTTTATTTTTAGTTGAGCTTGTAATTGTATGGGTTATTTCAGCACGAACCGGGAAAGCGAGTGTTCCGGAGAGCGGAACATTATTCATTCTCTACTCTATTTCTAACGGAGTATTCTTCAGTATTGTACTTTCTGCTTTTGGATATGATGTTGCTGGATTAGCATTTCTAGCTACATTCTTAACATTTGGAGTTATGGCTATTTATGGGGCTGTTGCTAAACAAGATTTAACAAAATGGGGAAATATTGCATTTATGTTTTTAATTGCAGGAATAATTGGATCAGTTTTAAATTTCTTTCTTGGATCTGAAACATTATATTGGGTAATAACTTATGGTCTTTTAATTGTATTTGTAATTTTAGTTGCTTACAATACTCAGAAGCTGAAAAGTATGGCTGCTCACGCAGAGGCAACAAATACTCCTGTTTCAAAATATGCAGTATCAGGAGCATTAACTCTTTATCTTGATTTTATTAATCTTTTTATTCTTATATTAAGAATATTTGGAGGAAGTAGAGATTAATTATCTAAATCAACACTGTACAACGTAAATGAATTAGACTCCTCTGTCGTTTCAACCTCCAGAGGAGCAGTTTCTTCTAAAACTAAAAGCATCTCCTTGTTATCACTACTTAAGTAAGGTATGTGATCATTACTAGTTATCAGTTCAGAAACTATAACAGAGCTATTATTTCCATCTAGGTCAGCTAACATTACAATTTCTTTACCTTGTTGATCTTTTTCAACTATAACAATGCTTCTGTTACTTTGAGAGAAATAAATTTCACTATCTCCACTGAATTCTAGTGGGTATGTTTCTCCTACAACAATATTAGGTGCAGTTTCTTTCATATTGAATACTGAATATTTATCATTAGTTTTAACTAAAACGCTTTTTCCATCATTAGAGATGTCAATTACTGTTATATTTTGTCCTATATTTCTCATATAAGATAAATCGTAATCGACATAGTAAGTTCCTGAAATATCTTCAACTAAGAAAATGTCTTCAGTCTCGGAACATGACAAAGATAGAATATATGAGAAATTCAGAGAAAGCTCATTTTTTCCTTCGAGTAATACTGAAGTACCATTATTATATTTGTATATTCTATTGTTATTATCTTTCCAGTAAACACTTGATCCTGAATGACAAATTATTGGCTCACTATTTGGACTAAATGAAATTAAATCATTATTTACAGAATTTAAGCTTTGTTCGTAAACAACATTATTATGCTTAATTATTAATGTTGAACTTGTTAACCAATCAATATATTCAGGATAAAAGCCCAATAAATTTGTAATACTTTCGCTAGTTTCAGAAGTTGAAGAAGAAATACTATAAACATTTATATTCTGGACGTTAACTAAGATATTCCCACCATTAGGTGAAATAGATATTGAATATGGATTTTCTAGAAGTTGTTGCCTTTCTTCAGCTGTTAAATTATGAATCTTTACAGGTTCAGAACTTGAACCAAGAGATAAAAAACCTTCATCGTATTCCTGTTTCCAAATTCCAATCTCATCTAATTCTTCAGAATTTAGCACTGTATAAAATGCTGTATTATAGTCTTCACTAAAGACAATCTGATCGGCATCGAAAGTTTGTACTTGTTCCAGATTTAAATCTTCAGGATAAAGCTGTGCAAATATTTCTTTAACTTTCGAACTATCAATAAGTATTTCTTTCTCCCATGTTGTATATCCTTCTTTTGTAAGCTGTAAAGTAATTTCCCCAATTGGAATGTTCTGTACTAGATTTCCACTTCTGCTTACACTTTTACCATTTATAAATATATCTACATTATTTGGAATACTATTTACTCTTAAAACCCCAGTCTCGACTATTTCTCCTGATGGAGTAAGTCTTTTACCTTGAATTAGTAACATAAATAAAGCCATTGAGGTCGTAAAGAATAAAATAAAAAGAACAATCAATAAATAACCTCTAAAAGTAGTATTTGAATAGATCATAAAGTTCAGTTAATAGTTCATTAATGATAGAATTCGTATATCTTTTATATCTTAACAGATTTATAAGTGGAAGGTGGTTCAAATAAAACAACATTGGATGTATTTCTAGAAAAAATTGCTCCTTTAATTTCTTATAGTCTTATTATCTTTCCTTTTGTAATGAGTTTTATTAATGTGCAAGTTACTGTTATATATCTAGCTTTGATTTATGTATATTTCGTGTATAAATCTGCTTCTAGCGCTATCTTCTTTGCCATTGCTTTAAATAGAATTCGAACTGCAAATCAAATTAACTGGCATGAATTATTAGATGGATTGAATGATATTGAGAAAGAATTATTAAAAATAGAGGAAGATATAAAAGAGGTAAAAGGATTTACATGGGAAGAATATAATAGATCTAAGAAAGAGCTTTACACTAATCTTAAGAATATTAATGAGACATTGGCAAAAAATGCTAAGTTGCCATTATTTCTGCAGAAATTCTTATTCCAAAGATTAAAAGCTAAGACACTTAATTTTTTAGATCAGGAGTTGAGAGTATTACAAAGTTTAAAAGGTAAAGAAATAATTCAACCAACCGAGCTCCAACACATTATTATTATTCCTCATGTTAAAGAACCTGAATCAATTTTGAGAGAAACTTTAGTAAATCTAAAGAATCAAACATTTAATACAAAACAATTAAACGTTGTTTTAGCTGCAGAAGCTGCGGATCCTAATGGTGTTCCAGTTTCGGAAAAACTAAAGGAAGAATTCAAGGATGTGTTTAATAATATTTGGATTACTAATCATGTTCTTCAGGCTGATGAGATTGTAGGGAAATCAGCAAATATGAACTGGGCTGGTAGATCAGTTTATAAAATAGTAAAAGATTTAGGATGGGATTTAAAGAAAACTACTGTAACTAGTTGTGATGCAGATTCAAAGATTGGCTCACAATATTTTAGCTATCTCTCATATAAATATATAACTACAAAGGATAGTGAATATAAGTACTATACATCCGCAATGATTTTTTATAATAATATCTGGAGATTACCTTTTTACGCACGAGTAAAAAACTCCTCTCATTCAATATTCAATACCGCAAATTTAGTGCGAGATGATAAATTAGTTCCATTTTCAACATATACAACATCTTTCTGGGTTTTAGAACAGATAGGTTTCTGGGACCCTTGGATTACTCCAGAAGATTATCATTTATTCTTTAAAGCAATATTTAAATTTAATAATAAAGTCTCAACTGTACCATTATTTCTAAAAACTCTTTCTGATGCAGCTGAAGGAGAAGGTCACTGGGCTACTATAAAAAATAATTATCTACAAAGTAGAAGATGGGCATGGGGAGTTTCTGATGACGGATGGGTAATTAAAAATTTCTTTAAAAATTTTTTCAGAAGTTCTCTTAGATCAAAATATATAACTTTGCATATGCTTTTTGACCATATAATGGGATTATCTTTAGCTTTTTTAGTTCTGTTAGGGGGGTTTCTACCTGGATTCTTAAATCCTGACTTTAATAATGAAACTGTAGGAGTATTATTTCCAATTATTACAGGGCAGTTTGTTCAAATCACTATCCTATTCTTATTAATAACAATATTTCTTGATTTCTACTTAAGGCCTACTCCAGAAGGATCTCCTTGGTGGAAGAATATAACAAGAGTTGTTGAATGGGTAGTACAACCATTTGCAGGTTTTTTCTTAACTGCTCTTCCTGGACTTGAAGCACAGACAAGATTAGTTTTTGGAAGATACCTAGAATATTATGTCACTAAGAAGAAGGGAGATGAGGATAAGGACAAGTAACAATTAACAATTAAACATTAACATAGTTATGTCTGAGACTCACGGTAGAAGTATAATAAAATCATTTAAATGGAGAGTTACTGCAACTACTACTACTACTCTAGTAACTTTTTTGTTACTGGTGAACTAACGATTGCATTAACAGTTGGATTCTTTGAGTTTATAATAAAGATCTTCATTTATTATTTACATGAGAGAATATGGTTAGTAATTAATTTTGGTAAAATTAAGAATGGATAGAGCTGATAGAAGCACAATAATAATGATTTCAATAGTTCTAATTGTGAGTATAGTTGCTTTAATAGCAGTAATTAGCATTTCATGGAGTATTGTAGGGGATTCTGTAAGTGATGCGGTAAATTCAATTACTAGATTCTTTAGACTTCAAAATTTGGATTATAATTTTGAAATTCCAAACCCAGAAACTATTAACAAGTAACAATTAACAAATAAGGGCTAGTTTAAAGCTAGAAATGTTTTTCTTAAATAAAACATCCATAATATACCTAATCCCTACCTATTCTGAATCTGATTTTGTTGTTTACTTACATTTAATAAAACTCCAACTCCAATTAAAGTCATAATTGTACTACTTCCTCCATAAGTAAAAAATGGAAGAGGCATTCCTCCAAATGGAATAAGTACAGCAACAGCAGCAATATTTAAAAAACCTTGAATAACAATTAAAGAAGTCATTCCTACAGCAACTAATGCTCCAAATCTTGAATTTGCATTTTTTGCTATATTAAGCCCAACTGAAGCAAAATAAAGAAATCCTATTGTTACAAGAATTGTACCTAGAAAACCAAACTCTTCTCCAATTACAGAAAATATAGAATCAGTATAAGCTGCTTGTTGTAGATAACCTTGTTTTATAACTGATTCACCATAGCCGTTTCCAATTATCCAACCAGAAGCAAGCCCTACTAGTCCATTGAATACCTGAAAGCCTCCCTCCTGAATAATTTCTGGAGCAGAATTAGGTCCATGTTGAAAAATATGAAAAAAAGTTTCTACCCTTGCTCTTCTATACCCTTCAAGAAATAAAGCAAAGATACCAAAAATAAATGAAGAAGCCAGTATAGAAATGCTACCTAATGTATGAACCGCAGAAGTTCCGCTAACAAAATAAACCGTAAGAATAGATAATACTAATACAACCGTAGTATCGAAGTCTCTTTGTAATAAAATCATCATACTAATAGCGCCTAACAGAATAAGAAATGGTAAAACTACTTTCTTAAAATGAATTTCTATATCCTTACTGTATTTTTCTATATCCCGCTTTGTAAGCCATGAAGCAATATAAAGAATAAAGGCAAACTTTACGAATTCCGATGGCTGTAAATTAAATACTTGTAAATTTATCCATCTAGGAGCTCCATTAAGAGCTTCAACTAGTGGCATTTGTAGTCCGCTGGTCTCCCCTTCAGTTGTTGTAGCTCCAAAAAGAGCTTCTGGAAGAATATATAATAAAAGCAAAGCTCCAATGCCTAAAAGCATAGGCGTTATTTTTTTGATTGTTTCTAATGGAATTAAGAAGAAGATATAGCCTAATATTGAACCAGCAATAATCCATATAAGCTGACGTTTAAAATAGAAAAATGTATCCTGAATAAAAGGATCTGAGTAGGCATAGTATGCGCTTGCACTAAAAATCATTAATAAACCTCCAATACAAAATAAGAAGGCAATTGTAATTATGTTTAGATTTGGAACACCATGCAGCTTAATAAATTCTTTTAAAAAATTATCTCTTTTCTTTTTTTCCTTCTTAATAGTAAGTCTTCTTTGTGAACGAACACTCGCCTTTTTACGAGTCGTTTGAACCATTGAATTACTTTTTCTTTTTTTAGGTGTTCGTGACATAGGGTAACTTAATAATACATTACAAGAGCACATATTTCAGTGCTCTTGATTGTTTATTAGTTTGCTCTGTCAGTTTCGTTCTCTTCCAGAGTAAATTCAGGGTACTTATTATATAGAAGTGTAAGATAGAAGCTGACTCTATAAGACCATCTAAAAAATCCAACATTAAATCTATGCATTCCTTCAGGATAATTTCCTGTAAAAAGCACAACAAACCAGCTTAAGAAGACAAAAAGCATAACTAATAATGATAAGAAGTAGATTGCAATAATGTGTGGAATTAAAACTAACCATCCAAAAAAAGTTATGAAAAGTAGTCTTACTCTTGTAACCTTTTGAACATAACCAATCTCTAAATTTACTTTATCCCATTCAGCATTTGGTCCAAAAGGAGGATAATCATCTACAAGATTTAACAGTGAAGCGTTCATTCTTAACTGCCATCGCATTAAACCTACCAAAGCCTCATAAGCGACCTGGGGGTATTTCCCTGTAAAAAGAATTGAAAACCAAGCATAGATAATAAGAATGCATGTCCAAATAGAATAAAGATAAATCAAGATACCATACGGAATACCAATGTAGATCCATCCAAAAAAAAGGATCTTAATAAAAGCTCCCCTCTTGAATAAGAGCTTTGATACATAATATCTAGTTTCATAAAATACAGATAATAATTAATTCAGCTATTATATATCTTTAAAACTTAGGGGTAAATTACTTTGCAGGCTTAATGTTTATTCGTGTTACAATTATTTTGCGTAATTCTTACAATTTTTTTAAATGCTTGGGTCACTTAAAAACATGTTTGATAGATCGGCAAAAAGGCTTAGATCTACTAGAGAGGAACTAAAAGCTATAAGGGATTTAGAAGATAAATTTAAAAATTCTTCTATTCAGGATATGAAAAAGAGAATTCAGGAGATGAAAGATGAGATTACAACTCTTGTAGAAAAGATTCCTGAGGAACAAAAGAAGTCTTTAACTAAAGTAAATAGACAGGAAAAGTTTCCAGATAATGAAAGAGAGGTTCAAGAAAAACTTTGGGAGTTTATGCCTGAAGTATATGCAATGTTAAATGAATCATTTAGAAGAACCGTTGGGTTTACCTATCATGATGTTCAGCTTCAAGCAGGAATTCTTTTAGGAAAAGGACAACTTTTAGTAGAACAATACACTGGAGAAGGAAAGACAATGACTTTTATGCTTCCATTAACTCTATACTCTCTTGCTGGACGAGGAGCACATTTAGTAACTGTAAATAACTACTTAACAAAAGTAGGTGGAGAGTATGCAGGACATATGCTTTCTAATTTAGGCATAACAGTTGGAATAGTTTCTCCAGACGGATCCTTTAGATATGTAGCGGATGAGGATTTAGAAAAATATAAAAATACTGAGGAACTGGGTGAGGAATATACTAAGATTGCAATTGACTCAATGAGTGGAAGAAATCTTGTAGACTGTACGAAAAGAGAAGCTTACTATTGCGATGTAACTTATGCTACTAATAATGAGCTTGGCTTCGATTATCTTCGAGTCAACATGGCATGGGATCTCTCAAGACTTGTTCAAAGAGAGCTGTACTTCTGTATTATTGACGAAGCAGACTCAATTTTAATCGATGAGGCAAGAACTCCGTTGATTATTTCCGCAACACCAAGCGAAACAGATACTGAAAAATATGCTAGATTTGCTGATGCTGTTAGTAAACTTGATGAAGGTGAAGATGCAGACTATGTTGTTGATTATAAAGCAAGAAGCGCTAATCTAACTGAAAGTGGAATGAGTAAAGTTGAAGAGTATTTAGGAATTGATAACGCTTGGGAAGATTATTCAACTGCTTACCATATTGAGAATGCTCTTAAAGCAAAAGCATTATTCACACGAGATGATCAATATATGGTTAGAAACGGTAATGTTTATATTGTTGATGAGTTTACTGGTCGTGTCCTAGAAGGAAGACGGTATTCAGAAGGTTTACACCAAGCTATAGAAGCAAAGGAAGGAGTTGAAATTAAACAAGAAAGTAAAACTTTCGCAACTATTACTTTCCAGAATTTCTTTAGAATATATAAGGTTCTAGCTGGAGGTTCTGGAACAATTATGACTGAATCTGAAGAATTCTATAAGATTTATGGTTTAGATTCTGTTGTTATTCCTACAAATAAGCCAAGAATTAGAATCGATTACCCAGATAGAATTTATAAGACTAATGAGGCTAAATTTAGAGCTGTTGTTCAGGAGGTAAAAGAAATGCACGAAATAGGAAGACCAGTATTAATAGGTACAACTTCTGTTGAAAAATCCGAGCTACTTTCAGATATGCTTGACAGAGAAGGTATCCCACACGAAGTACTTAATGCTAAATTTCATGAACAGGAATCAAGAATTGTTGCTGGTGCTGGAAAGAAAGGCGCTGTAACGGTTGCTACAAACATGGCTGGTCGAGGAACAGATATTGTTATTGGAGGAGGAAGTCGAGGAGATTCTGCTTACAATGAAGTAGCAGAAGTTGGAGGATTGCATGTAATTGGTACTGAACGACACGATTCAAGAAGAATAGATAATCAGCTTAGAGGTAGAACTGGAAGGCAGGGAGAACCTGGAAGCACAAGATTCTATGTATCTATGGAGGATCAGATAATGCGAGTACTTGGAGGAGAAATTCTAACTAGGTTATTAAACATGGTGCGTGTTCCTGATGATATGCCTATTGAAATGCAAATGATTGCGAATCAGATTGAAACTGCTCAGAAGCGAGTTGAAGGTGTGAATTTTGATTCAAGAAAAAGAATTGTTGAGTATGACGATGTAATGAATCAACATAGAGAAATTTTTTATTCAAGAAGAAATAGCATATTGTTTACATCAGAGCATGCCTTAGGAAAATTCATAGAGAGAGATAGGGTTATTGACACTTCTCTACCTGAGCATGAAGATAAGAAAGCTAAATATCAAGTTCAAATAGATTCTAATAAGGAGAAACTTGAAGAAACTATTGAAAGTTTAGTAACTAAACATACTGAACACGTTATTTATAATGTCCTGCCTGAAGGGACAAAACTAGATGAAGAACTATCTAGAAAGGTTATAGATAGACTTTCTAAGGTAATCCCTTCCGGATTAATTCAGAAATCAATGGGTTCTAATACTAATTCCTTAGGTAAATTCCTTTTTGATACTGTTAATAAAGGAAAAGATGTACATGAGTTTTTAGAAGAAATTGTTAAAAATTCTTTTGAAGAAAAAGTTAAAGAACTAAATACTGATTACTATACAATTATTAAAATGATTTATCTTGAGAGTCTTGATAAGGCTTGGGTTGATCATTTAGATATTATGAAAGATGTTAGAGATAGCATCTCTCTAGCAGGATATGCTCAACGGAATCCGCTTGTAGAATATAAGAATATTGCATTTCAAATTTTCGAATCATTCATTACAAATATAAATACTGATGTATCTTCAAAGTTCTTTAGAGTTACAAAGGTAAGGCAATCAGCTGCTGTACAAAATATCCGAACAAATGAAGAAGAAGTAAGTGATATTTTAACTGGTGACAGAGAAATGCTTCCTAATGATAGTATTGATGCTAGAAATGTTGTTTCAGACATAGATAAAGCTGTAAAGAATAGACAGAGATCCCTAAGGACAAATTCAACTGAACAAGGTAATAAAACTGCATCAAATTCAGGAAAAAAATATGGACGAAATGATCGAGTCACAGTTGAATATTCTGACGGAAGAATTGAAAAAGATGTAAAATTCAAGAAAGTGCAGTCAGACGTCGAGGCTGGAAATGCTAAAGTTATAAGTAGTTAACAAATAAAAAAATAATGAAGAATTATTTTAGAGCAGCACCAGATAAACCCTATCATCTCTCAATTGCCGCAGTGATTTTTGATGAAAATTTTGAAAAAGTTCTTTGTCATCATTTAGATAAAGTAGGTCACATTGAAGATATTTATGTTTTGATGAGAGAAAGTATGGAACCTAATGAGAATTTTGAAGACGCTCTGCACTTAGGGGCAAGAGAAGAATTTGGAGCTACGATAGAAATTATTGATTATATAGGATCTTCAGTAGCTGTTGATGATTGGTTTGGAGAAATTAATAAAACTACAAAGGTCGAGAAAACTACCCTTTATTTCATTTCAAAGCTACTTACACAGGAAGATAGTAAGAGAGTTGATGATGGCACAGCTGAATCTAAAAGCACATTACTATGGCTTTCTCCAGATGATCTAATAGAAAAAATGAACAATCAATTTCAGAAATATAACATTAACAATATTAATGAAAGCGAAATGTTAAAAAGAGCTAAGGAGTATATTAATATCCACATAAGCACATAGAGTTTATTCTCTTAAAAATTGACCTCTAAAGGTAGATAATTACCAGATAAGGACAACTGAATTTTA
>CAZWRA010000010.1:0-35208 GCA_964635995.1 uncultured Candidatus Saccharibacteria bacterium | reverse complement strand
ACATTGCAAGCAATTTCGACCGCAAAAGTGGGGATTATCTTCCTTTAGTTTACAGTACAAGCTTGACAATGATTATTTAGTAGTAAAGAATTTTATTGCAGTTCTATTAAGCTTTGCATTAATAGTTGAGTTTTTTGTTAAAACATTAAGATTAGAGACTGATCCAAAAGTAAAAAGATATTTTGCTATAGTTTCTTTAAATTCAATCTTTGGGTTAGTTCTACCTTTGTATTATATAAATCTGATTTTATATAAAGTTATTGGAAAGTATCTTTATTGTATGAGTGATTATGGAACAGTGTTTTGTAAATTAAGAAAATGGTTTGCAGAGTTTTTATATAACGATTTTGATCTATACAATAAATTAGATAAAGTTGCATTTATTCTTCTTTTAACAGCATTAATACTCTTCCTTGTTGGAGGAGTGTACGAAAGAGGTCAAAGAAAGTAATCAATATGCCACTCTTCAATAAGATGAGGGTGGCAGTGGTATATGTTTTTAACTTAAAGAATCAATCATCTCGACTATTCTGTTTGAATATCCCCACTCATTGTCATACCAAGCAACAAGTTTAAAAAATCTTGAACCAATAGCCATTGTTAAAGATCCATCAAAAATAGCTGAGTGTGGATCATGAATAATATCTGTTGAAACGATTGGGTCTTCAGTATATCTCATAATTCCTTTAAGGTAAGTTTCGCTAGCTTCCTTCATTAACTGATTAATTTCTTCAACACTCGAATCTCTTTTTGACCTGAAAGTGAAGTCAATACAGGAGCCTGTTTTAACTGGGACTCTAAAGGATAGACCTGTTAAGCTTGAATCTAAATCAGGATAAACCTGTCCTATTGCTTTTGTAGCTCCTGTAGAACTAGGTACAATATTTTCCGCTGCTGCTCTTCCTCTTCTCCAATCCTTATCTGAAGGTCCGTCTTGAAGTCCTTGATTAGCTGTATATGCATGAAGGGTCGTCATAAAACCCTCTTCAATCCCTATTCCTGATTGAACAAGAACTCTAACAACTGGAGCGACACAATTTGTTGTACAACTTGCATTCGAAATAATTTCTTTTTCCTGTATTCCTTCTGTGTTTACTCCCATTAAGTGTGTAGGTGTCCCTTCATCGCTAGGAGCCGAAATAATGACTCTTTTTGCCCCAGCTCTAATATGTCCTCCAGCTTCCTCAGCCTTTGTAAAAAGACCTGTAGATTCAACTACAATGTCTACATTCATATCTCTCCAAGGAAGCTCTTCTGGCTTTACTTTTAATTTAAGAGTCTGAAGACTATGGTTTCCAACATAAATCGTATCGTCATCTAATGCTTTTACCTCCAAATTTAAAGGTCCATGATTTGTATCATATTTGAGTAAGTAAGCAAGATTATCAGCAGGTACTAAGTCATTAACTGCTACAACTTCAACGTTACCGTCTAAGAAATTTCTTTCAAGTAGTGATCTATAGACAAGTCTGCCTATTCTACCGAAACCGTTTATTGCAATTCTTGTCATAATTTTTCTTTAATATTTATCTATATGAACTAATAAAATCTCCATTTAATACTAACTTATTACTATGAGGTTTGAGAATATCAATAATGTATAACCCTCTATTAGTAATGTAATAAGTATAATCACCTTGTTGGTACATTCCTTCAATTTTATCTAATGCGGTTAGATTTGTGATTTTATTTGAAGCACTTTGATCTATATCGAACTTGTAAATATCTGTTTGATCTCTAACTTCATCCCAGTAAATAAATGAATTATCTGAGTTTGTTAAGAACTGACAATCTTCACCTTGTTCGTCTACAATTAGTCTTCGTTCTTCTCTTGAATTTATGTCATACATAAATAAATCTGTAAAATTTTGGCTTGAGCTATTTTTACTATAAATTATTCTTCTTCCGTTATCAGAAACTGCATGAAGTTCAAGAGAGTTTCCATCACTAACTTTTGTTTTTGTATTAGTTTCTAAGTTAAAGAAGAATATACCTTCATTTTCATATTGAATAGCGAGAGTTGACTCATCTTTTGACAAAATCATTTTCTTGTAAATTTGATTATCTGTTCTTTCAACTTCAATTCTGTTGTTTCCAGAATAATCCATAATCTGAAGAATTCTTGTATCGCTTCTTCGATCTGGCGCAGTTAAATTAATAACTTTATTGGAAAGATATTGAGGATACAAATCACCAAGTAAGTCTACATTTTGTGTTAACCTGGTCAAGATATTAGTATTTAAATCATATTCATAAATTGCTGTTGTTCTTCCTCCTAAGATACTTTGAATTGATTCTCTGTCGGACTCAACAAATAACTTATTATTCTGAGCATTAAAATAGAATGTCTCTTCTTCAAACTCTTCACCTATTATATTAACTAGATTTCTCCCATCAAATTTAGATCTATAAAATAAAGTATCGTTATTGTCCCCAACTGATCCTAAAAATACAGACGTTCCAGCTTCAACAATTCTAAAATCATTTATTCTGTTTATTCCCTGAACTACAGTGAATGTATAGTCTCGTGTTAAATATCCTGCAGCAGAAATACGTATATTATATTGCCGGCCAATCTCTAAATCTTTTATTCTAATTTCCTCGTTAGAAATCTCAATCATATCTGGGTTTATAGCTTCACCAGTCACATTAATATTTGAAACAGCATTTTCTCTGACAAAACTTGAAACACTTTGTACAACGTCCCCTGCAGGTTCAAGTTCTATAGGTTTTAATGAATTAGAACCAGGATTTAATTCTATGGATTCAATAACATCTTTAAACGAGTTTGAAGTGTAGACGAAATCTATTTCTCCAGAAGGAATTTGATTTAAGCTAAATGTACCATCAGAATTTATTCTAAAGGACTCTTGCTCATTAATAATAATCCTGTCTTCATTAAAATCATAATCAGTGTTCTCTATAATAAAAGAACCTGACAGAGAAGCGTATTCTGTGTTTCTTAATACAAAATCAACAGTAACAGAGTAAGATAAATCATTTCTTTCAAGATCAATTGTTTGATCAACTGTCTGGTAGCCAGTTTTTTCTAATCTTAAACTTATTCTCCCTTCCCTTAACCCATTAATCGAATATTCACCTTCTTCATTTGTAGAAGTAATTAAAGTGCTATTTAGGAAAATTTCTACATCACCTATTGGAGTCCCGCTCTCGTCTGTAACAGTACCTTGTACTGATAGTCTAAAAAAATTCAAATCAAATTTAAGAGCATAAAGTATCCCAAAGAACACAAAACATAAAACTATCATTGAAAATAGTATTAGAAAAGTTTTTATGAACTTTCTTGATTTCTTTTTAATAGGTTTTACTTGAGGTTGTACTTGATCCAATTATTTAAAAACAAAGTTTTTATATATAAAATAATTTAAAACCATAATGCTTGCAGTTGTAAAAAAATTTGCAATTGTAGGTAAAACTACACTATCTAATTTTAGAAAATCTAGAGAATTAAATATATCTAAATATAGTGTAATTAGTATTGAACCTAATAGGATTGATAGAGTATACGAGAAAGCCATCTTAATTGATTGATGCATCTTAGGCTTATCTGTTGATTTGAAAGTCCAATTTCTATTCAAATTAAAACTTACAATAATCCCTATTGTTCCTGAAATTAATTTAGGAATGGTAATAATTCCTAAAAGTGCCTCACCTTCTGATTTAAAAATAAGAAATATCACAATATTTAAAACAGCTGTATCAACAAGAAATGCAGTTACCCCTGAAACAAAATAGCGAAATGGTTTATTATTAGATAGTATAGGAATAAGTTTTTGTATTCGTTTAGAGAGAGTCATATTTTTTATTCTAACAGTATAATGATGCTAACCCAACTTGCAAAGGCTATTATAGCTTTAAAAAAGGAAGGTAAGCCGATTGGTCTGAAAGATTGGCCAAGTAATGTAACTTTAGAAACTGATATTACTTCTTCGTTAAAAAAACTTTCAAAATTCACAAATGTAAATTTAAATAAAAAGGAAGGTCCATCAGGTTGGGAGTATGAAATGACTTTTATTTATTTTATAGATAAACTTTATCCTTCTGAACCTGTTTCAGGAGATTATTCACAAGTGAGATTTTCTCATTCATTTAACGCGGTTCCAGAATATAAGAGCGACAAAGTTAGATTTAAAGTTCAAATTGACAAAAAGTTTCATCTTACTGAATATTATGATCCAGCAAAATTAGGAAATATAAGTTATGGATTTATCGCCTCATTCCATACACATCCTTTATACAAATTTAATAATCAAGGAACTTATTCATTTTTTTCACCAGCTGATATAAAAAGCCTCTTATTTAGCAACTCCCCCATTCTTGGGCTAATCGCTGGGAATCATCTTTGGCTAGCTTGCAGAACCAGCTCTTCAAAATTCCCTTCAAATAATGAACTGCAAAGTGTAAGTCTTTATGAAAAAGAGGGTATTGAAGAAATGGAGAAAATGGTTAAGGAGTTAATGACTGACGATAGTATAGTTTTTTTTTCTGGAAAGCTAGGATCTAGGCTAAAAAGAATAATTTAGACATGTAAAGTTTTCCACATAGTATTTATTCGTGAAACCTAAATAAATAAATTTGATTTATGGTTTACAAAATTCTTTAGCTAACATAATCTAATCTTTATAACGCCATACAGATAAGCTTTCCAAGATCTATGTGGATAAATTTATAATTTGACACCACAATAGATTGTGTCTACACTAATTCTTACAACACAATATGTTGTGTTGTTGTTAATTAAAGACAATATTTTATTTTAATTTAAGTTAAATTAATGGATCTGCAAATTTTAAAGAATCTTGATGGACTATTACCTTTTGAAGAAGGAGTATTCAGACGATTCGTAAAACATCATGCTAGAGAACTCTCGAATGTAGAAAAGATAATAAATACAATCGTTGAAGAAGTTAAGCTTACTGTTTTTAATGGAATGTCTTTTGATGATTTGATCGAGGCTACCATTTTAGTTGCAGCTCAAAATATTCAAAACGATATTGATTACGACAAGGTTGCAACAAGACTTCTACTAACAAAGATATATTCTTCAGCATTAGACATTAAAGGTAATTATTCTACATTTGAAGAAATGTATGTTGAAAGCTTTAAGAACTATATAGACAAGGGTGTTGAATCTGGTTTACTAAACCCTGACCTTCCGACACTTTTTAATCTTAACCAACTAGCTAAACAATTTCTTTACGAAAATGAAGATATTTTTAAATATATTGGAATAAGTACTATAGAAAATAGGTATGCGCTAAGAGACAGAGATCAAAATATAATAGAAACTCCACAATTTATGTGGATGAGAATTGCAATGGGATTATCTTTAAAAGAAGATTATCCAACAGATCAGGCAATTAAATTTTATAAGAAATTATCAAGACTAGAATATATTCCTGGAGGCTCAACAAATATTGGAGCAGGAACTACATACTCTGTTCTAAGTAACTGTTATTTGATTGACACTGAAGATGATACTCATGCAATTTTTGATAATGTAAAAAATGTAGCATTGATTTCTAAGGCTACTGGAGGAATTGGAATTTCAGTTACTAAGCTTAGAGCTGGTGGATCTCCAGTAAAATCAAATAATACAATGTCTACAGGACCAATCCCATTTATTAAAGTTATGGATTCAGCGCTTAAATCTATGTCTAGAGCTGGTAAAAAATACGGTGCGATGTGCGTTTATATGGAAAATTGGCACATTAATTTCCCAGAATTTATTGACCTTAGACAAAACGCTGGAGATGATTATAGAAGAGTAAGAACTGCTGACACTGCTGTATACATATCTGATGAGTTTATGAAGAGAGTTGTAAATAATGATAAATGGTATATGTTTGATCCTGCAGAAACACCTGATCTGCCTGAATTGTATGGTTCGGCATTTAGTACAAGATATGCTGAGTATTGCAAGATGGCTGATGAAGGAAAAATGAGAATGCATAAAATTGTACCTGCTAGAGAACAGATGAGACAAATTCTAACTTCACTTCAAGGTACATCTCATCCTTGGCTTACTTGGAAAGATACAATTAACTTAAGAGCATTAAATAATAATACTGGAACAATACACTGTTCTAACTTATGTACAGAAATTACTCTTCCGCAAGATAGGGATAATATTGCTGTATGTAATTTAGCTTATATTAACTTGGCTACACACGTTGAAGTTGAACAGAAAGATAAGGACAAATTAATTAATTGGAACAAATTAGAAGATACTGTTCGAATTATTATCAGGCACTTAGATAACCTTGTAGAGGTTAATGAACTTCCATTACCTGAGACAAGAAACTCTGATGAAAATAATAGAGCAGTAGGAATGGGAATGTCAGGATTCGCTGAAGTATTAGAATATTTTGGGTATGCATACGACTCAAACGAAGCATATGATCTCATGGATCAAGTTACAGAATTTATTAGTTATATAGCAATTGACGAGAGCGCTAACCTTGCAGAGGAACGAGGTTCGTATAATAACTTTGAAGGTTCAATGTGGTCTAAAGGATTTGTTCCAATGGATACAATTGAAAAAGTAGCAAGAGATAGAGAAGGAAATTCTAACTGGGAAATGTCAAAAAATGAAAAAGGTGAGAATCTTATTCTTAACGGTTTAGAAGGAATTAGACAAAGAATTGAGCGAGGAATTCAAAATGCTTCTAGTGAGGAAAGTAAAGAGCTTTATGAGATCTTTGAACAAATTACAGAATATGTAAAAAGTTTTAGAGCTGACTCATCTCCTGAAGCAAGTTCACAAAAAAGAACTGTAGAAAATAAAGCAGGTGAGGGCATAACTCTTTCTCAAGATACCTCATATAAACTTGACTGGGATTCATTAAGACAAAAAGTTAAGAAAGGAATGAGGAATGCAACAGTAATGGCAATTGCTCCTAATGCCTCAACAGGATTAGTATTAGGAACATCTCCAGGAATTGATCCTAGGTTTGCACAAATCTTTAGTAGAAATACTTATAGCGGAAAATTTTTAGATATTAACCATAACCTTGTTAGAAATCTAAAGGAACTTGGAATATGGGAAGATGTAAAAGATCAAGTTCTAGCTAGATATGGAGATATTTCTGGAATTGAAGAGATTCCAGCAGAGCTTAAAGAAGTTTACAAAACATCATTCCAAATTTCTCCTTATGCTTATATTGAGGTAGCAAGCAGAGCACAAAAATGGATTGATCAAGCAATGAGTAGAAACATGTATCTTGAAACAAGAAATATTGATGATATGGTTGATATTTATGTTGATGCTTGGAGAAGAGGATTAAAGACAACTTACTATCTACATGTAAAGCCTCGGCATACAGCTGAACAAAGTACAATTAAAGTTAATAAAGGAAAAGATTTAAACAAGAAAGGATTTGGATCACTTTCGCAAACAAGCCAGGTATCTTTAGACAATACAAAAGAGCGAAAAGGATTTGGTTTTGCTGAGGTTCAAGAACAAACAAAAGAAGTTGAGAAAGAAGTTGTTGAAGTTACTGCAAGCGAATCTATTTCATCACCAAATGCATCAACTAATTCATTTGGATTTGGAAAAGTACAAGATAATGCAGATATAAAAGAAAAGTCTAATTTTAAACCAGCAGCAAAAGTAAAATCTGAAAACACATTTCAAGCTTGTCCAATAGATCCAGCTGAACGGGCTAATTGCGAAGCATGCCAATAAGTACAAAAGTACCTAAGTACTTTTGTGCTTAGGTACTTTTGCTATAATAAATCCATTTTTAAATTTTATTTTTTTTGTTTTATGTTACTTAAGAAAAGACAACGAGGAGATGAATTACAACTCCAAACTATAGAGTATCCTTGGGCGCAAGAACTTTTAGATCAGGCTATTGCAAACACATGGTTTCCTCATGAAGCTCCAATGTCTGAGGATTTAGAAAATTGGCGAAGTATGAGTGAAGAGGAAAAGAATGCTGTAATTACATATATTGGATTTTCTAACCCAATGGAATATGAGGTTAACGAATCAATTATGTACGGAATGATGCCTTTTATTTCTGCTCCTGAAGTAAATATGTACCTTATTAGACAGCAATGGGAAGAAGTAAATCATGCTCTTTCTTTTGATTATGTAATTAATACGCTAGAGATTGATAGAAATAAAGCATTTAATACACACAAAGATGTAAAAACAGTAGCTGCTAAAGAGAAATTTTTAAAAGATTCAATAGATAGAATGAGTAGGGGAGATGTTGATGTTGAATCAGTTGAAGGAATTCAAGAGTTTATAAAAAATATTGTTAAGACAAATATTGTAACTGAAGGAATTTGGTTCTATAGCGGATTTATGTTTGCATTAAGCTTTAGACAAAGAAATATAATGCGAAATTTAGGAACAATTACTGATTGGATTTCAAGAGATGAAGCGTTGCATCTTAAAGTTGGAATAAATATTATCTTAACTATTCTTGAAGAAATGCCTGAAGTTGTAACTCCTGACTTTGCAAATGATATTAGAAATATAATTACTACAGCAGTTGAGTTAGAAATGGCATACAATAAAGACTTACTTCCAAACGGAATATTAGGATTAAATACAGAGTTTATTAATAAATATGTTCAATACGTTGCAGATAGAAGATTAGAAGAATTAGGATTTGAACCTGAATATCATGTTAATAATCCTGCTAAATGGATGAGTGCAGCTAATGACACTTTTCAATTAGTAAATTTCTTTGAAACAGTTAATACTTCATATGAAGTAAATGCAACTGGAGTAAGGGGAATGAAATCATAGGAATTTATAAAAAATAAGAAAGAGGCTTATATTAGGCCTCTTTTTTGTTTAATATGATAGGTTCTAATTGATCGTTAAGGTGGGAACAAATAGTCGACTTTGTTATACTTAAAAAGCGTCTTTTTCTATCCTGATGGCTAAAACAAAGAGTATTAATATAAAAAAAGAAAAGAAAGGAAAAAAGCTCACAGTAATTGAAAATGAGTTTAATACCACTGCTCCTAAAACTAAGGCAATAAAAGATAAAAATGAAGTGTTACATTTTGAAGAACCTGAAAAAAAGTTAAAGAAAAAAACGGTAAAAAAAAGAAAGCCTAAAATGCCAGATGTTTCAGAGAAAACCAGAAATGAGAGAAGAAAAAAAAATTTAGTAAAAAAAATAACATTAGGATTTGGAGCTTTTTTATTAATTTCTTTAATAACGAGTTATTTCTTCATAATTTCTCCAGCTCTTAGAATGAGAGATTCCTTAATGTCGATTAAAGAAACTGCTTCCCATATTTTTACGGATATTGAAAAAAAAGATATAAGGCTTATTGATACTTATATTGGTGAAATCAGAAATGATATACAAATAATACAGAATGAATTAGGTAAGTTCAGCTTCTTAAAAACCTTACCATTTACAAGAGGATATTATGAAAATATTGAGCATATACAAAGTGCTGTAGAGAAAACGTATCTTTTACTTGAGAATAATCTTGATGATATGAAGGAAGTTCTAGAAAAAACAGGATTTAATGTTTATGAAGTTAATAATATTCCTGTCGATATAGAAGGGGAAACTGATCCTGAGAATCCTGAGCAAACTGAAGAGGTAAATGCTACAAGTATGATCTTATCTGAACTTCCTAGCTACATCAGTTTTTATGAACAATTAGAACCAGATCTATATGCAGTATTTGAGGAGCTAGGTAAGATCAATACTAAATATGTTCCAAATATTCTTGGTTATAGCCTTAAAGACAGTGTGCAAGGATTTAAACAATTTCTAAACGAGTATCCAGAACTTTCTACACAAACACTGAACTTTATGAGAGGTATGCCTGAACTTGTTGGCTCCAACGAAGGACCAACTAATTACTTAATTGTTCTTCAAAACGAGGCTGAAATGAGAGCTTCCGGAGGACTTCTAACTGCATTTGGAAACATGACACTTGAAAACGGAGAGTTTAATGGAGATATAACATTTAGCGATATGTGGAATCTTGAAAATTATGTTTCATATACATTAGGTGTTGATACAGGAAACACTAATATTTATGGTCAGCTTTATTTAATGAACCTCGGTTGCGGTAGTGCTTATTTAAGAGCTCAGGATGCTGGACTATATCCAGATCTATATTGGACAGCTGAGATATTTAAAGATTACTACGATCTAGCTAATGAATATAATCCTGTTGATTTTCCTGATTATGATCATATTATTATTTTAAATACATCATTTGCAGAGAATGTTTTGTCATTAATTCAACCATTAGAGGTTGAAGGATATGGAGATGTAACCGCTGATGGGTTAGTGGACTTTATTAAAGAAGAAACAGACAGGCCTGATCTTGCATTTAGCCCTGAACGAAAAGCTATTATAAAGGAGATTGCAAATGCTGCAAAAGAAAAATTTACAGAACTTCCTTTAACAGAAGTTCCAAACATTGTAAGAATTTTTGTAGATTCAATTAACGCTAAAGATTTGGCCTTTTATTCAAATGATTTAGATGTTCAAGATTTTTTCGATCAATATAGTATGAGTGGAAGAATTATAAAAAATTATGAAGGAGATTATTTTCATTTTAACGAAGCTCAGAATTGTTCACTTAAATTGAATAAATTTGTTAGAAATGACTTAACACAAGATATATTTATTAATGAAGATGGTTCAATATCTAAGACAGTAAGTGTAAATTGGACTCAACCTCAAATCTGGGATGAAAGTCTTGAGCTGCAATATGATTCTGATGGTAATTTTACCTATAGAGCTTGGGTTAGGCTATTTACTCCTGAAGGTAGTGAAAATTTTGTTTCAGATGGTTTGAAAAGATCTAGTTTCTTATTCTACCAACCGCTTGATTATTTTGATGAAGAAATGAATAAACATATGAGTGATAATATAATCCGATTTGATCATAGAAGATTTAGTGAAGATGATCCAATTCCAGAGCAAGATTTAATTGTAAGTTATGATCTTCCAAGAAATCTTAACTATGAAATTAACGATGGTTATAAAATGCTAGTACAAAAACATCCTGGAAAATCATGGGGAGAAAATTACACAATTAATATTCATCATAATGGTCAAGTACATACTTTAATTTTTACTTTAAATCGAGATAAGGTTATAAATTATAAGAATGGTATAATTTCAGTAGAGAATTATGAGACTAAATTAGATTGGCTTGTTGAACTAACAGACAGCTTGCCATTAGATATTTTTGCTAACTAAATAATGGACGAAAACGAACGTAAAAGAATCCTGATAGATGTTACTAGTCTATTTGACCAATACTCAAAAAGAGGTATAGGAAGATATACAAGGGATTTACTTTCAAGATTACTAAAGCTTTTTATTGAAGAGGAAAATTGGGATATTCATCTTCTTGGTTTTAATGATCTACAGCAAAATCTTATGGAAATAGGATTTTCTAAGTTCACTATTGAAGAAATAGTCGAAGAATTTACTTTCCACTCACTTGGAGAAATGTACCCTTCATCATATCAAAACATTTTTGACTGGAAATATATCGAAAATATTATCTATGAAGTTGAACCTGATATATATTTCGCAACTCATTTTGAAAGAGGTTTACCAACTGTAAGAAGACTAAAAAGTAGATATATGCCCAAAAAAACTGTTGTTACAGTGCATGATGTAATTCCTCTTGTTAATAATCAATTCTCAAGAAAAAATCCTATTGTAAACATTTTAAAAGGTATTTTTTATAGATTTATGTGGACCGGAGTAGAGGAAGCTGATCTTATTTTAACCTGTTCAGAGTTCTCAAGAAAAGATTTAGTCAATTATGGCCATATTCCAGAAAGTAATATAGAAGTTATTTATCTTGGAATAAACCGGGGATTTTATAGAGAGGAAATAAATAAATTATCTAATAATGAGAGAAACGAAGTATTAGAAAGATTTAAAGTTAAAGATAAGTCGTATTTCTTCTATGATTCTGGTTTAGAATCTAATAAAGGCATTGATAATCTAATAGAAATTCTTGATCTTGTTTTTGAACAAAACAATGAGGAAATACCTAATAATATTTTGATTATTGGAGGTGACTTCTATCAAGGAGTTGGAGAAGATATAGAACCTAGATCAGAACTAGGTGAGATTTATTATAGAAAGCTTAAAAAAAGGGGACTTTTAGAAAAAGTTATTACAACTTCTAGAATTCCTGATGAGGAATTACAAATTCTTCTAGCAAATTCAAAAGCATACATTTACTTATCTAATTACGAAGGTTTTGGCTTTGGACCTGTACAAGCAATGGCTGCTGAGATTCCTACTATAGTGAATAACTCTTCATGCCTGCCTGAAATTACAAGAGGAGCATCTCTACTAGTGAATGCTAGTAATCACGAAGAGACTGCAAATCAGATTATAGAAATGCTAAGTGATAAAAATAAATTGCAAAATTTAATAGATAAAGGAAAGGAAGTAGCTCCAAACTATAACTGGGACACGACTGCTGAACAGTCACTTAAAGCCATAAAAGAATTATTCACAGAAGAAGAATAAATCTGTAAAATAACATAATTACTAATAATAGATGTTTTCTGATCCAGGCAAAAGACAATATTTAATGTTTTCAGCTGTTTTGGCAATAATTTTTGCAGGAATATTAAGTTTTTTCTTTGCCGATTTATTAGAAGGACCATTTGTCTCTGGTTTTCCAATTAACATTTCAGATCTTAGTGGGATTGGAAAAATCTTAGCACAAATAATTAATACAGCTGCTCTTGGCGCTATGCTTACAGTACCTATGTACTATTTTTTATCATGGTTAAATCAAAGAGCAGGAGGAGGTGGATTTTAACAATTAAAATTTAAACATTGAGCCTTACAAATCTTTTTTCTAAATCAAACATGATATGGTGTGAGACTGGTAGGACAACTGGACTTATTAACCAGCCAATTAATACAGCAGTTGGATTTCCCTTCTTAATTTTATCGATAATTATTTTAAGAGATAAAAAGCAGGAAAAAAGTTCAGAACTCTTTATGGAGTTTTGATGTTTTTAACAGGTCTTTCTTCAATATTTTATCATATGTTTGATCTACAAATCTTACTACTACTAGAGTTTATGATTATGTTCGCAACTATTTCATCATTAATTGCATTACAGTTAGTATGTTTAGAAGTTATTAAAAAAGAAAGTTTTCTTTTTTTACAGTTGCAGGATTCATTTTATTCTCATTGATATACTTTATTTTTAGTAATATCAGCATCGCTGGAGCTGCGTTATTCTTTTTAGTTGGAATTTTGGGATTAGTTTTAGAGATACTACTAATTCAGAGACATGAAACTGGAGATGTAAGGTATTTCTTTTTATCATTAGTAATTGCCCTAATAGCATTTCTCTTCTGGAATTTAGACTATACTGGAGAACTATGTTCACAGGGGGTCTTTATAGGTCATGGTCTTTGGCATATCTTAACCTTGTTTTCAGCATATTTCATATTTCTCTACTTCAGAAAACGATCTTTAGTATTAGAAAGCTAGAAAATTATTCTGTTATAATCCCACAGTTTAATTTTTTGATGTGATAAGTACAATGCAGGACAATATAGATTTTTCTACAACTAAGCTATCTCAGGATAATTCAATACCTCAGATATCTGAGTCTATTGACTATGCAGTAAATAATCCTAGAGAGGTAGCGAGAATATACTTTGACTATCTTGGTTTAATACGAGATATAATGAGTTTTACAAATGATGACCTTCAGTTAATTGAAAGAGCACATGAAATTTATGATAGTTTAAAAGAGCAGTCTGGCGTTGGTTCAAGTAGTGCATCACATGCTAAAACAAGAGATGCAGTAAACCCTCTTGGCGATAACAAATATAAAGTTGTTAATGATTTATTGACATTAAAAAGTGAGGGTTTAGATAAGGCTTTAAATGCATTTTTAGAATGATGGCTGATGGAAGTTCTTTATACTGGGATGATCGTAATATTCAACCTAAAGATGGTGATAAAAGTTTCGATAGAGTAATCTGGGGTCACACTCAAATTGAAACTGAAGATCCTTTAGTTTTGATTCATTTTACAATTTGTCATGGATTTGAGAGGTATATGAAAGAAAACTTTGGATTAGATTTAGGCAAAGATTCTTTTTTAAATGCTCTTACTGATGCAATTTGTTTAAGAGAAGCTAAAAAAACTGGGAGTAGTAGAGTAGCTGAAACATGGAAAAATCCAAAGAAACCTTTAGAGAACGAAATCGCAGGACTTAGATGGTTAAAACAGATAAGAATCAAAGCTTTTAAAGCTGCTTTAGAAGAAATTCATTCATAGTAATTTCTTTTTGATATAATGCCGAGATTATAAAAAATTTTAATGGAGACTGTTGTTTTAAAAATTGGTGGATCTATTCTTTCACCTTCTACTGAGACTTTATTTGATTATAGTGCTGCTCTTAAAATTAAAGAGACATTAGAAACTCTTTTAGATCAATATAAATTTGTATTAAGTATTGGTGGTGGAGGATTAGCTAAGAAGTATCAAGAATTAGTAAGAGAAAATGGAGGAAATGAAAGAGAGATAAATTGGATTGGAACTTCTGCATGTAATCACAATGCAGTTATGATGAGAATAGCATTAGGTGATTCAGCTGAAGACATAGCAATTACAGGACAGGCAGTTAATGAAGAACATAATTTAGAATTTGAAAAAAACTTTTTAGTTGTTGGAGCAGCAGATCCAGGTCATTCGAGTGATTATGATGCTGTTTTAATGGCAAAAAGAACTGGATCAAAAAGAATAATAAGTCTTAAGAATGTTGATGGAGTTTATAGTGATGATCCTAAAAAAAATCCTGAAGCAATAAAGTATGAGGATCTTGATTGGAATACTTATCGAAAAGATATTTTAAAAACAAATGAGTTCACTCCTAAAATGGCTGTTCCAGTTGATCCAATTGCAGCTCTCAAAGCTCAGAAAATGGGATTAACTTTTATTATTATTGACGGTTCAGATTTAAACAATATAATTAAAACTATCAAAGAAGAAAATTTTACCGGTACAATAATCCATCCATGAGGATTTTAAAATCAATTGATTTCTATTTCTTTTCATTTATTTTCCTTATTGCATCACTTCCAATACTAGCTCCTATTCTAAGTACAATAGGACTTAATGAACTTTCTGAAAAAATATATTTAATTTATAGTTTCTTTTGTCATCAATTTCATACTAGATCAATACATATTTTTGATCATCAATATGCATGGTGCGCAAGAGATACAGGTATTTGGATAGGATTTTTTATTGGCGCAGTTCTATATAAATTTAGATTTTTAAAACAAATTAATTTTTTGTATTTAATTATTTTTATTCTCCCAATTGCATTAGACGGAGGAATTCAAACATTATTTACATTTGGAAACCTAAACGAGGCTGGAGAAATTTCCAATATTGGATACTTTAGTAATAATTTTTTAAGATTTCTGACCGGATCATTTTTTGGTCTTGGACTTTCATTGTTCTTAGCACCAAACATTATTGAGCAGATTAAAAAAAGCGAAAGCATTAAACTAATTCAAAAGTTAAAAAGAATTCTTAACCCTCTAAACAATCAAGTTAAAAGAATTACCTTTACTATGATTACACTTGTGATTCTTTACATATTCATGATTATGATCTGGGGACTAACAAGTAAGAATTATCTTCCAACAAATCCAATAGATTCAGTTCCTAAAGTACAGGAGGGTTATTTCTTTACACGAAGATTGAATGGAGAGTGTCCTGCAACTGAAGAGACAGGTATCTTAAATTTTGAATGTTTATTGTAAATTTCTTCTTGCAATTTTTCTATAGAAATGGAAAAAATAGATTGTAAGTCATGAATTCATTTATTAAAAAAAATTCTTTCAAAAATATAGGCTTTACAATAATTCTTCTTCTAGTAGCTTTATTAATAAGCTTTGTATCTCTCAATAAAAAAGAAACAGAAGTTCGAAATAAAAGTGTAGCGTTAGTTGAAGGTACTTCGGTTACAAATGTTGTAACAACAAGAGATACTTATGTAAGTAAAAATCAGCCTAATCAATCTTTCGGATCTCAAAACACATTAAAAGTGAGAAAACTTGAAATAGATCAAAATACAGATCATTTTGTATCCTATTTACATTTTGATTTAAGAAATACTTCACAACCTTCATTAGTTAATAGAACAGTAGACTGTAGTGGATGTAGGATAATTTTACAGCTTCATACTACAGATGCGGATAATCAAGCTATTGCAAGCAATAACGAGTATTATATTAAAGTCGTTAGAGCAATGCCATATAGAAATTGGCAGGAAAATTCCCTAACCTACAATCAAGCTCTTTATAAACATCCAGATACAGGTCAAACTTTAGATGAAAATATTCTAGTTGTTTATGAGTATCCTATTATTCATGAATTTATTGCAAAGAATACTACATCAGTAGCTTTAGAAAATGAATACAATGCATCAGTAATTTCAACTGGGGTTAATGATGAAAGCGTAATTCAAATTGATTTAACAGATGATTTATCTAAATACTTAGGATACGAATTTGTAATTGCATTAGAAAGTTATAGGGATTTCCAAACTAAACCTTTAGAGTTTTATTCGAAAGAAGCTTCTGGTAAGAATCCTCCAAGTTTAATTATTCAACATGGTGAAGACAATAATAGTAATAACTTTTCAGAAGTAACCACACTTTCAATTCCTGAGATTTCCGATAAGACTTTAATTACAAATAATCCATACACAGCGCTTCATAATTGGACAGACAGTCAACAGGTAAATCCAAACTTCACTGGAACAGTAGATCGATATAGAAGGTTTCAATGGGAGGATTTAGAGCCTTCGATGGGAGTTTATGATTTTAGTCTAATTCAAGAGAGAATTGATGATCTTCCTGAAGGAGGAAAATTTGCTTTTAGAGTTCGAATGATGAGAGATGTTGGAAATGTTCTTCCAACTTATCTTGAAGATAGAAAAATGTCATGTACAAATTCTTGCAATAATAATTTCACTGGAGTTCCAGACTGGGATAATGAGTATTTAATAGAGCGTGCTAGGCTATTTGTAGAAGCTCTAGCAGAAGAATTTGATGGTCATCCTAAAATCGCTTGGGTTGATTTAGGTATGTTTGGGAGATTTGGAGAATGGAATTGTGGTTGTGCTGAAACTGTAACTGACACAGCAATTCTTGAAGAATATGTAGATATGTTTACAGATACTTTTAGAAATACGCAGTTAGTTCTTAGAACTGGTAGTGAGTATGCCTATGTTTATGCTACAAGTCTTCCTGAGAATAATGCTGGATTTAAAGTAGGAACAAGACTTGATGGATACGGATATAGTAGGAATGGTCCAAATACTTCTGTTCTACATCATTATGAATTATGGAAAGCTTTTGATAAATCATGGAAAGTTGCTCCAAGTCTAGGTGAATTTTTTGGGACTGGAGATTCAGGATTAGATCCAAATGTAGTTTTTTACAAACTATGCTTGAGAGAAATTCACTTAAACTTACAACTTTAGGAAATGGAAATACAATAACTTGGGGATCTCTGAATTCAAATCAACAAGAAGAATTTACAGATCTAGGAAAATCATTAGGTTATAAATATGTTTTAAATTCAATTTCGTTTGATCGTGTTTTAGGGATTGGCGATGAGTTTAAAGTTAAAACACTAATTTCAAATTATGGAAATGTTCCTACATATGAAAATTGAACTACAAATTTAAGATTTACGAATACTTCAGATTCATCTAAAACTTTTACAGTAGAGTTAGAAGAAGCAAATTTTACTAAACTGTTTCCTACATATGATATCGTTAGAGGGATAAATGATCCTTCTGAGTTTATAGATACAAAAACAGTTCCTTCAAATATTACAACTGGAACTTACAACATTGAATTATTTATTCCCCAACCAAACAGAAATAATTTACGACTTTATAACTTAGATACAAATGCTACAAACTCAGGCGAACCATCACTTTCTGATGGAGTATATCCTTCAGGTTCTGTACAAATACTCGAAGAACCTACTATCTCAGAAGATGAAGGAACAAATGGAGGAGGCGGGGGTGCAGGAAACTACGGTACAATTATATGTGGTCCTGCAGATATTGATAATGACGGTAAATTTACTTTTAAGGATCAAAAAAACTTTGCTTCTAAATATAAGTATACTTGTTCAGATTCTGAAACATACGGATCGTGTAGAGGTGTAGATTTAAATGATGATAAGATTGTCGACTATGTTCTTTTTTCTTTAAAGTATGGAGAAAATAGGAACTGTGATTAATTAAAGAATTTCTCTTCAATGGCTTTAACCTTTCGGAAACGCCTTCCATGCCTTGAATCCATTCCCTCAAATTCCGAGTTTAGAAATGCATTAATGATTTCGATAGGATCTTCTCCTTCGTAATCAGAATCAAGACAGCATATATTTGCATTATCATGCTCAACTGCTTTCTTAGCGTGCTCAATCGTAAAGCAAAGGGCAGCATAAGCATTTTTAACTTTATTCGCAGCAATACAAACTCCATTCCCTGATCTACAAATTAAGATTCCTAATGCACCGCCCTCAGAGCATCTTACAGCATCAGCTACTTTTATAGCATAGTCTGGATAGTCATCTTCAGAGTCTAGTTCAAAAGGACCTAGGTCTTCAATTTCGTATTGGTCTTTCAGTTGTTTAATAATGCTAGTTTTTAATTCAAACCCTCCGTGGTCTGAGCCGATATAGAGCTTCATAAAGTTTCTTTAACTATGTAAGTATAATTCATTTCATACTTTTTGTGACCAAAAAGTATGCAAAAAGTCCCGGGGGATTCTCATGTATAGCTTTTTGACACGCTTGACGGAGAATCCCCCGGACCCCAAGCTTCTCGTAAGAGAATTTGTTTAAGTGTTAAAATTATACATGGGTAAAACGTTACAAATTATTGGGCCTTTTGCGACAAACTATAGTTTTGCACGTGTTAATAGGGGACTTGCAAAAGCATTTGATGAAATTCAAGATGAATATGAAGTTTCTCTTTACCAATCTAAAGAAAGAATAGATAAATGGCCAGATAGTAATGATCTAGAGAAATTCCCTTACTTAAAAAAACTTTGGAGAGAAGATAGGAAAGAAACTGATGTTGCTATCTATTTTGACTTTCCTAAAGAAGGATTAGTACCTCATGGATTTAAAGATCTTCCGGCAAAAGCAAAGATCTTCTATATACCTTGGGAGGAAACAATATATCCAAAAATTTGGGTAGATGAAATTAATAAGTATGCACATGGAGTAATGGCAACCTCACAATTTGTTCGAGATATTCTACAAAAAAATGGAGTAAAGGTACCTATTAAAGTTGTGTGGAATGGTATTGATGAAGGAATGATTGTTAGTGCTACTGGTGACTATCCTCTTAAAACCAAGAAGAAGTTCAAATTTCTTCATGTTAGTTCTGCAAGAAAAAGAAAAGGAATTGATGTCTTAATCAAAACTTACTTAAATACATTTTCTAAAGAAGATAATGTTTGTTTAGTTATAAAAAGTTTTCCAGGTCCAGATAATCAAGTAGAGGATTTAATTAATGAATACAAAAATGAAAATAGTCCAGAGATAGAACATATAACATCTCCAGATGTATCTGATCAGGATATGGTTAATTTATTACATTCTTGTGATTGTGCAGTTTATCCATCAAGAGCTGAAGGTTTCGGTCTTCCAATTTTAGAGGCTATGTTTCATGAAATTCCAGTTATTGCTACTAACTACAGTGCTTACCTTGATTTTGCTAATGAAAGAAACTCTTTATTAATTGATTACAAAATTGAAAAAGCATTAGATTCTGAAATGGCAAATATTGGAGCAGTTTGGGCCGAACCAAGTGAAATTGATTTATCTGGAAAGATGAAATTTATTGTATCTAATAATGAATCAGCTGAAATTAAAGAAATGATTGATAGAGCAAAAAATGCTGCGAAAGAAATTACATGGAAAAATGCTGCTCAAAATGCACTAGAATTTGTTAATGAGATATCTGAGATTACCCATTTGAAAAATCATAATGCAGGAGTTGTATCATTCTTTAATAATGAGGATGGTGTTGCTGACTATACAAAAGAATTATATTCTAAGGTTGAAAATGCATTTAATGAACTATACTATATTTCTAATAAAGACATAGATTCTAGAATTGAAACTGATAAAGAAAATGTTGTGAGACTTTGGGAAAGTGGAGAAGAAAATTTTAATGAGGTATTAGACTTTATAAAAGCAAATAAGCTTTCTCATATTCATATTCAATATCACTCAGGTATAAACTTTTCTCCGAACGCACTAGATAAATTAATAGTGATGCTCAAAGAACATAATGTAAATGTTTATATAACTCTTCATGCAGTAAAAGGTACTAATTTTGATATTTCTTTTGAATGTAAAAATCTAGGATTAGCAGATAAATTATTCATTCATAACAAGGAAGACTTTAAGCACATTAAAACTTCAAATAAAATCCTATTCCACCATCCAAGAAGTATAATTAAAACCCGTTCAAAAACAAGACTTATAAAAGCTTTGGGAATAGAAAAATCACCAATAATTGCTACTCATGGGAAAATGGTGCTTGAAAAAATAGATATTGAAAATGTAATAAATGCAGTTTCTGAATTAAAGAAAGATTATCCCGAGATTTTATATTTAGTTGTAAACGCTGTTGTAAGTAGTAATACAAAAGCAAATGCAGATTTTGAATTCCTAAAAAATAAGGTTAAAGAGTTAGGACTAAATGATAATGTTTTATTCATTCCAGATTTCCTTTCTCAAGATCAAATATATATTCTTTTACAGATTGCAGATATTATATTATTCCCTTACAAAGATGTTGGAGAATCGGCAAGTAGCGCTATCTCTAAAGCACTAGCTTCAGGAACTCCAACGATAACTACAGATATAAAAATGTTTAGTGAGTTTGAATCTGAAGTTTTAAAAATTGAGTCTACAAGTCAAAATGATATTGAATTTGGATTAAGAAAAGTTTTAGAAGATTTAGTTTTGAGAGAGAAGTTACAAGAAAGTGCAAAAAAGTATATTCAAATTAATGATTATAACGTTCAGGCATTAAATACATTATTGAATTATTCATAAACTAGGAATAAATCCCAACCTTTCCATCAGTGCTAAAATACAATTATGAGTGATATTGAAAAAGTAAAAGAGGCTTTAAACATTGTCGATCTTATTGGTAATTATGTAGAGCTAAAAAAAGCTGGAAGTAATTATAAAGGTCTTTGTCCTTTTCATAATGAAAAGACACCTTCTTTTATGGTTAATCCTAATTTGCAAATCTATAAATGCTTTGGATGTGGAAAAGGAGGAGACTCACTAAATTTCCTTATGGAAGTCGAACGTTTGGATTTCTCCGAAGCTCTAAAAAAGGGTGCCGAGTTGACTGGTGTAGAACTGACAGAGGTAATTAAGCCTAGAAATAAGAAAGAAGAAGAATTAAAGAAAAGAATTCTAAATGCAAATGAATTAACCTCCCTTTATTATAACCATATTCTAAAAACCCACAAAGCTGGTAAACCTGGAAGAGACTATGCACTTAAAAGAGGTCTGAACTCAGAGGTAATAGAAAAATTTCGAATGGGTTTTGCTCCAAAAAATTATACAAATTTAAAATCTTTTTTAAATAAGAAAGGCTACGAAGATGAAGAACTAATTCAATTTGGATTACTGATAGAGCGAAATGGTAAGGTTATAGATAAATTCCGAAATAGGTTAATTCATCCAATTTTTAATGAGAAAGGAGAAGTTGTGGGATTTAGTGGAAGGATTATAGTTAAGAATGATTTTGATCCTAAATATATTAATTCACCGGAAACTATAGTTTATAAAAAGCAAAATCTTCTATATGGCCTTTTTCAGGCTAAAGAAAACTTAAGAAAAAAGAATTTCGTTATTTTAGTTGAAGGAAACATAGATATTCTTTCTTCCCACAGGGTCGGAATAGAAAATATTGTTGCTTCTTTAGGAACAGCTTTTACTGTAAATCAGGCTAAACTACTTAAAAGATTTATTGATGAAGTTTATTTCTGCTTTGATACAGATAGTGCAGGTATTAATGCAATCATAAAATCAATACCTATTCTTGAAGAAGTAGGCTTAAATCATAAGATTCTTGATATTTCTGGGTTTCAAGATGCTGATGAATTAATAAATAAGAAACCAGAAAAATGGGAAGAAACTGTTCAGAATCCAAAAGACACAATTCTTTTTTTAAAGAAACTTTTTCTTAAAAGTATTGATCTTGGCACCGCAGAAGGGAAAATAAGTTTCCAGTCAAAAATTGTTCCAATATTACAAAGTATCAAAGACGAAACAATTAAAGAGCACTATATTAAGGATATTTCAGTATCTTTAGAAATAACAAGAGATGATCTAAAAGAAATAGTTAGTTCTAAGAAACCAATAAAATTTAATTTTATTGATGATACTGAAAAAGAAGATATTGAACCTCTTGAAAGAACAACATTAAGCCAAGAGGAATACTTATTAGCATTAATTTTACAAAATCAGCTTTTTGATTTTTTTCTAACTATACCAGACGATTTTTTTATTACTGAAAACCTGCAAACTGTTCTTTTCGAGATTATTGAAAAAAACAATGATATTGAAAAAGAATATAAGAATATTAAAAATGAACAGATAAAAAAAGTCTTAGAGAAGGTTCTATTAATTGATACAACTGGAACAATAGATATAGATAAAGAAGTAGATGAACTTTATGTTAGGTTATATAAAAATTATCTACACAGAAAAATACTTGAGGTAAGGAAAAAGATAGCTAACGACGATGAGTCCGAAGATGCACTTTCTGAGTTACAATCTTTAACAGTAGAATTAAAAACTTTACAGGGTATTATTTCCTAGTCTTAAATTTCTTGTTTTTCTCCATCTTTGAACCGAAGTCTTTAGAAGCTGTAAGCTTAACTCGACCTTTAGCTCGTCTGCTCTTTAGAACATTTCTTCCAGTCCACTTAGCCATTCGGCTTTTAAAACCGAATTTTCGGATTCTTTTGATTTTACTTGGTTGGTATGTTGGACCTTGTGTCTTTGCCATAATCTATTTATATATCGGAAGAATTATAATATGATTAGATTAATAATTCAATAATTATGGAAACAGATAAGACTAAAATAGTTATATCCACTTTAGTGGCTGGGATCGTAGGTATTATAGGCTTTTTACTACTTATCAGAAGTACATTTAAACTAGAGGATGTGTTTGCTAACGAAGTTGTTCAGGAAATTCCAGAATCAGTTGAAAGAGAAAGCCTTTCAGTAAAAGGGGAGAGTTCAAGTCCAAAAAATGTAAATAAGAATCTAGAGGTAAGTTGGAATAGGGAGAATTCTTTAGAAGTCAATTCGATTAGTAGTAAAAACCCTCCATACATCTTAGTACAAGACAATGATATAAATTTTATCTCTGAAATTATTGTTAATGATTTTCTTGAGGTAAGGTATTTTATACCAAAAGATGCTTCGAATATTAGTCTTTACGATCGAGATTTAATTAGTTTTATACGAGAAGAACAAAATAATTATTATCTTATTCTTAAAGAGGGGTCAATCTCAGAACCTATAAGAATAAATATAGACAAGATAGAGGAGATTATCGACACATACTATTATAACCAGTCCTTTTATTTAGATATAAAAGTTGATGGATATTATTATCTATATTGGTTGAATTTAAGAGACAAAAGTCTAACTCAGATGACTAATTTATCATCCTTCAAAGATTCTTTTGAATTTATTAAAGCCAATGAAAATTCCTTAGAATTTATAAGTATGGATAAATGTTTTTCATTTTTCTTTTATAATAAAAGGATAGTTGAAGGTGAATGTATTAAAGAAGAACCGGTTCTTAATGAAATCAAAATAGGCATAAATACTTTTGAAGTAGAAAAGTCTATAAAAGCAGCTGATAGGACTTTCTACCTTATTCGAAATGAAGAAAATAAATCAGAACTTGTTTCTAAAGTTAATTCAGAAGAACAATTTTTAAGAACTAATATAGATGTTCCATTCTCGTTTATTGACGAATTTTTTGAGTATAAGGGTTCGGTTTTTGTTCTTAGCTTGAATGAGCTCTATTATTTCGATTACCTTAATTTTGAGTGGAGAGAGATAGAGTTTGAAAATGCGGAGGTTAATGACATAAGCTTAATTAATAATAAAAGCCTCAATAATTAAATCAATTGCTTCTTTTTTATTAATCCCTCTTGATCTTAAGTAATATAGATCACTATCTGAAATATATCCAATAGAAGCACCATGTCCAGCTTTTACGTTGTCCTCTTCAATTTCCATGGCTGGCTCTACTATTGCTTTAGAGGATTCATCTAATAAAAGGCATTTAATACTTAATTTAGTATTTGTATTCTTAGCTCCTTTTTTGATCTTAATTTTTGGGTAAAACTCAAAGACTGAATCTTTTGGGATAACAGCTCTAAAAATAATTTCAGAACTTAGATCTTCTTTTTCAAATAGGTATTCTTTTTTGAGTTGGAGAATTTCGGAAGACTTAAGTATAAAAGTGTCTATAAGATCCCTACTTTCTTTAATCTGTATTTTCTCTAATTGAATAGAATCTTGAGCCAAAGCTGTTTTCATAAATCTTCTTATATCTTCCGTCATGTACAAATAAATGAGCAGGTCTCTCTAGATTTCCGTTTCCATTCCCATTTAGATTTCTTTTAAGATCAAGATTTCTTGCATAAACACCTCCCTTAATCATTAACCCATCCCATTTAAATGTATCTCCGGCTTCACTATCTAACTCTGTTCTAAATGTACCATTAACTATAAAGAACCCTTCAATAATATCATATTGAGATGGCTCATTAGTGAATATATTAGTATTAGTCTTTCTTTCTCCATCTTTAATAATTACATCTCCATTAACAACAAAAATACATCCATTTTGATTATGTCGTGTTGTTATATCGGGTTCGATTATTAAATTCCCTTGAACGAATATAACTGCTTGTTGATCACAAACCGCACCGCTTCTAATTGTTAAGTTGTCAACCATAACAGGTTCTAACGTATCTCTATGTTCTGGTCTTGGACAGAATCCTTCAACTGTAGAGCTTCCGCAACCATTTGAATTGGAAGATGATCCAGCTGGGCATGTTAGTCCTTGGTGAACAAAAGGCTCACAAGCATCTTCGTCATACTTATCTTCAGTACACTTATAACAAGTTATTATTGATAAACATACACCTCCTGGAGCTGAAGCACCACATCCATTAGGACTTGATGAAGTTCCAGATGGACAAGAATTACCTCTGTGTGGGAATTTAGTACAAGCATTTCCATCTGCAGTTGAATCAGTACATATATAACAGTCTATCTCAATTGGGCAAGATCCACCTTCATATGCACTACAGTTTGGATTTTCTGAAGATCCTGAAGGACAGATCGAACCTTGATAAATAAATTGTTCACAAGCATTTCCATCTCTTAGACTCTGAGTACATCTATAACAAGTTTTTTCAACTGGGCAGCTTTGACCGCAAGTGTTTGTACCATTTACCCATCCTGGAGGACATGTGTAGTTACTTGAAGACACATCAAAGTTTCTATTCTCACATGCATTTGCTGCATCGGACTGTGAGGTTGTACACCTAGAACAAGATATTACTGCAGGACAATTATTACATGTATTTGTACCGTTTAGCCAACCAACTGGACATGTAGATTGATCAAAGGTTCGATTTTCACAAGCTCCTTGATCAGTTGTCGATCCTGTACATCTTGAGCACGTAACTTGAGCTCTATAAGCTCCTCCTGCAGCTGCAGCAAAACCTGTTGGACTATTTGAAGTACCTCCAGGACAGCTTGCTCCAAAATGTGTAAATGGCTGACAAGTATTACCATCTGTTACCGATGAAGTACATTGATAGCAGGTTAACTGACCTGGACACATGCCCCCTACAGCTGCAGCACAGCCTGTAGATTGAGCTGAAGTTCCAGCTGGACAACTTGATCCTGCATACCATCTTCCAGTACAAGCATTAGAATCTGTCAGTGGATCTGTACATGAATAACAGTATGTATCTACAGGACAAATTCCTCCACTTACGGATGCACAACCAGTTGGACTATTTGAAGTTCCTCCTGGACATGAAGCTCCGTTTACAACAAATGGTTCGCAAGTGTTTCCATCTCTTGTACTAGAAGTACATCTATAACAAGTAGTTGTCATCGGACAACTTCCTCCTGCTGCTCGAGCACAATTTCCGTCTAAATTATATGCACCAGGATTAGCTACATAAGTATCATATTCAACAAGGTAAGATTCACAAGCATTTCCATCTACTGTTGATCCTGTACATCTATAGGCAGTGTAATAATGAGGGCATGTTCCTCCTGCTTGAGATGTATGACAACTATAACTAGAGGAATATCCATAAGATTCACAAGTACCGCTAGATATTGTAACAGGTTCACAAGAGTAGGGACCATCATCAGTTCTTGATGAACATCTATAACAAGTTCTGTATGCTGGACAAGTATAGTTTTGACAAGCACTTTGATCTGTCCATTCAGAAGGACACGTTGAACCCAAAACTCTTAATCCATAGCAACTTCCAGGAGAATCCGAAAGTGTTGAAGTACATTGATAGCAGTATGTTTCTAGAGCTTTTTTTTCACATGCATTTGAATTAATACATTGGTGATAATTGTAGTATATAGTATAAGGATAATAATTGTTATCTGGAACTCCTTGAAATTGTTCACACTGATTCCCATCGTAAGGATCTGTAGTACATCTATAAAGATATGAATTACCTCTTCCATAACCACCATAATAAGAAACTGGGCATCCAGTTGAATAATTGGATGACCATCCACTTGGACAATTACCTGCAAATGTTCCGTTTTCACAAGAAGATCCGTTAAATCTAAAACAAGTTATTTGAGGAACATAAGCCAGAGATTGTAGTGGAGGCTTAGGATCTTGACAGGATCCATATTGACACGGATAACCCTCAGTTAAGCCATAGTCTGCATTACAGAAATATGACATATTATAATAATTATTAGTATTGCAATAAGAAGTTGAACCTGGATTACATCTTGCACAAGATGCAATTGATTGTTCATATCCGTAGTATTGTGTTAATTCTGGAGACCCAATGTCTAGATTTTCAGGTAGTATCACTTTTGCATTGTTAGTATTTTGCTTTTGTAAAAGTTCAGGTTTTATAGGTGTAAAATTAATATCTTCAGATGAACCTCTGTTAGAATTTCCTCCAGGTGTACCCTCAAATAATCCAGAATTAGAGAAGAATTCATCAATAGTTACATCTCCAACAGAGGATAATTCTGTACCTGTATTTTGTTGAACTCTATCTAAAATATGACTATACCAGTCATCAAAATTAGCTTCACCAGGCACACTTATAGCTTCATCAGTATATTGAGTTAAGATATTACTTCTTGATGAAACCCTGTCACTAGGTAGTTCATTATTTCCGATAATAACAGTTTCAGTAGATAGTGTTGCTTCCCCATCATAAATTTCAGGAATATCTACATTAGTATTTGGAATTTCAATATTCTCTACACCATCAGCAGCTGAAATAGAACCTCCAACAGACATTAACCATGCTGGCTCAAGAGCTCTTGCTGCTATATCTTTTACGGCAAAGCCTACATTGCAAGCTCGATCTGACAGATAAAGTGCATGACCTACAGGAATTTCTAATTCATTTCTTAAATCTTTATAAGTAAATGTTCCAGTTAAGGCAGTATTAATATTAGATGCTGTTGATGGATATGCAGGGTTTGCACTATTAATCATAGTAACGTTTTGAAACGGAGCTGCAGTACTTGTTTTATATTGGTAAAGAGAATTAGTGTTTGGTGTATAAAGGTATGCTCGTGTCTTAGAATTATCTAAACCACTTTGATTTAATGCGCCTGATTCTGCGCCCGATCTAGTTACTGTGTACTCACTGTTAGTAATAAAAGTAGGGTCAGTTAGTAAAACGTTAGGAGCGTCAACATCTACTCCCCAATCTCCCCATCTTGTTAATCGGATTTGATTTTGATCTCTTGTTCCGTCATTTGCAGGGGTAGCGTTCCAGTTATTAATAACTGTGTAGTAAACACTGTATTGTCCATTATAGAACTTATCATTAAATTCAACAGTAAACGTTACATCTGCATTTCTTGAGGTTCCAGTTCTAGTAGCTGTTACAGTTCCTCTAAAAGTATTAATAGTTTGTCCTTGTGGTCTGCTTACAGAATTTCCGTTTTGATCAAATGCATAAATAGTTCCGCTTCTTGGATCAATTGCTATAGCCATTGATTCTGTTGGAGCAATTTTACCCCTAACTGTTGTTCTGAATGGATTATCTGCACTTTCAAATACTCCAACTCTAGCTCCATCGTTAGCAGTCTTGGGAACGAAGTAAAGTTCAACAGAAACTATTTCTCCTCTTGGTTCTGTAGCTCTAATTCTAAATTGAAGAGGATTTGTTACACTAGGGTCAATACTGTTTGTACTTCCTGAATAATTAGCTCCGCAAGTATCATTAGTAACTGTCGCACTTGTTACTGTAGGTCTCGAAATGCAAGTTAAAGTATCAATAGTTCCAGGAGAGTTTGTTAGTAGGGGATTCCCTCCATCTGGATTAATTGCATATGTATAAATATTTTTAATTTCTCCGTTTATTGAACTGTCAGGAAAAGGAATATTAAATCCGTGATTTACATTTCCTCCGCATTGAGCTCCTACTGCAGGTTCCCGAGCTACATTTGCATTTCCGGATGCAATAAATGTAGTTGCCCCCCCACTTTGTAATCTTTCATAAACATGAACAGCAACAGTTATGTTGTAATCCTCCTGATCACAAGTCCAACCTAAAATACTTGTACAACTTACACCATCATGAACTCCTTTTGGTGCGTAAGCTGTTTGAGTCTGACAAGAGCTAGAACAATAGTTACACGAAGCTCCCGGACTTCCTCCAGGATCACACTTAACTCCATTATTTCCTCCAGCATCACAAGTCTCTCCAGGTTCAACAACTCCATTTCCACAACATGAAGGTGCAACAAAAGATGTAGCACCAGGGGAAGCTAAAGTAGAGACAGCATCGTAAACACTAACGTAATAAGTTTGCCCTGGTGTTAATGCCAAGCTTACAGCAGTGTTTCTTGTATTTGTTGCTGAGTTATATTCTTTAAAATCACTTGGTCGAACTGAAATACTTCTGCTTGAAGTGTTGTAGTTATACCAAATTCCACTTTTAGGATTTTGATTATCAATATCTACCCAATAATTATTATTATTACCTGTCCATGAAATATTTAATAAAGGTTGATTGCCTGAACAAGTTGCATTTACTGTTGGATTAGAAGGCCTATCACAATTTTCTGCAACAAAAGATCTAGCTGGTGATCTTAAGCCTGTAACTGAATCGTAAACAGTAAGGTAATATGTTGATCCTGCAGAGATATTGAATGGATTGTTTGTTTGACTAAATGGACTAGAGTAAGCTTCTCTAAAGTTACTTGCTGCTCCACTAAAACTTGTTGAAGTTGTTTGTCCATAATTCCAAAAAGTTCCTGACGGGTTTCCAGAAGTTGTATCGATATCTAAATAATATTGCCCAGAGCCTCCGCTCCAATTGGCACTAAATCCACTACTATTTCCATAACACTGAGGAGTAACATTAGGTGTTGTTAATGAGGGATATTGAATTCTAAATTGAGAATATCCTGACCAGACTTGTCCATAATTGTATTTCCAAACTCCCCAACAATAGGTTCTGTCGGGAGGCAATGTAAATCTTGTTGTTTTACTCGGAGAAGGTCCACCTTCATATTCTAAATACCAAGCTCCAGCCTGTCCTCTAACTGTAGTTGTATCACTATCGGTCTGTGCTTGAGCGCAAGTACCTCCGTATATATAAAGTCGGTAAGATCTATTTTCTCCTGCACACCTGACTCCCCAATCAGTATTGCTCCAATTAAATTCTATTTGGTCACTAGGTGAATTGTATGTAAAAACTTGACCGCTTGTAGGTGTTTGAAGGCCAGCTGCTGTAGGTCCAATATTAGTACAACACGCTTGAGTATTACAATCTTGAGTATTACCACAATTATCGGTTTGGGTTCCTCCTCCACAAGATACTGAACATGCACCCCAGCTAGTATGAGTACAGCCACCACCCCCAGGATCACCCCCACCACCTGGACATGTATTTCCACAGGCTGCAAAAGTTCCATCTGAACATTGAGGCCGATTTTCACAATGAAATGGGCATTTCCCAGAGTTCGTAATCTGATCAACCACATGACACTGAGTACTTGAGCAATCCCATGTATCATACCAACAGAGCTGGTTGCCTTGGCCGTCAAGAAACCACATTTGCGCAGCTTCAATATTAATTTTGAATAGAGAAGATAAAGCTAAAATACATAAAATTGAAATTGATAATATATGAATAGTTTTTAAAACTAATGAATCCTTCATTTATAGACTGTTTTCATTTCTGAAAGATAAGGTAGAAACAGTTGGTTCAAACTTTTCATTTAAGCCATAGCTTATATAAACATCTAGTATCCCATTATTATTTTCGAAAGTTACAACATCAATAAAAGTCTCTTTATTAATGGGTTCAATAATTCCGTCTATTTGATTTAGTCTTGGTTGAAAAATTGTGTTATCAGTTAGACTATTTGAAGGTAAAACTATATAACCACCTCTAATGTCATCCTCAAAACTTAGAACACCATCAACTAAGTTAATTCCTCTATTAATTAAATTCTCGTAATGAAACTCTTGAGAAACATCTCCTAGTGCTGAATTAAACCGGTCGATAACTTTTACACTTTGTGAATTTAGTTTTACTAAAACAAAAGACAATATTAAACATCCTACAATAAGGAGCATCATAATTACTGACAATGTATTTATTTTCATTAACTTCTCAACTCTATAGATTTGAAACTTGTTCTATGGACTTCTGAAACACCTAAGCTAGTAAGGGCTTCAATATGAAACCTTGTGCCGTAACCTTTATGTTTGTCGAATCCATAACCAGTATACTTCTTTTCAAGTTCAGTCATCAAGCTATCTCTCTCTACTTTTGCAAGAATTGAAGCAGCAGCTACCGAATAATAAGTAGAGTCACCACGAATAATTTTTTTTGAGTTAATGCCAAAATCTTGTCTGAATAACCCATCTATAAGAAAGAAAGTTTCACCATCATTAAATTCGTTGACGAGTTGTAAGATTAATTTCTCTATTGTTTTCCCAACACCATATTTATTGATCATTTCAACAGCTCCAAGTTTTACATGGTATTTATGACTGGAAAGTAGAGGATAAACAGTAAGTCGTTTTTTTAGAGACAGTTTTTTTGAATCTGTTATTCCCATAACAAATTCAGAAGAAAGATCATAAATATAAGCGCCTACAGCAACAGGTCCTGCCCAGCTACCACGACCGACTTCATCAATTCCTATTATCCTTTTGTAGTTATTATCTGTGTTTGAGAGGAAATCTATTTCGAAAGAGGGCTTTAAATAAATTTCTGCAGGCATTCTTAATCTTCTAATTTATATTTATCTAAAACACTTTGTGCATGTTTTTCTTTTATATTAATACTTGGAATAATCTCATCAAGCATAATGAAAAATTTTTCAGGAAATCCATTTTCTTCGGTCGGAACAATATGAACATGAGCATGAGGAACTGCTTCACCGAAAACCCAGGAATGTACTGATGGGTTTCCACTAACTTTCTGATAATGTTTCGCAACTTTCTGACAAATTTTATAGTAACCTTCAATATCTTCAACATCCCAAACATATCGATAATGTTTTTTTGGAATGACTAAAGTATGTCCTTTCACTCTTGGGTATACATCCAAAAACACAAGATAATCTTCATCTTCGTATATTTTAAAACTTGGGATATCTCCACTAACAATTTTACAAAATATGCACTCATCCATATCAACAATTTTATCATATTTGAAAAATCTGACGCTATCATTAAGCTAGGATATATTCTTAACTAACTGCCACCCCTGTCTATTGAACAGGCAGATAAATGACAAAGTTGTTGTCGTTCCGGACTTGATCCGGAATCTAGATGCTAAATCAATTTTAGCATTACGAGATTTCTTTAAGCTCACCTATTCGTTAGACAGCTTGAAATTTTACAAGCCTAACTTTTGCAATAAACTTATGGCCAAAAAAAGGAGCCTTTCGGCTCCTTTCAATTTTATATTTAATGAAATTTATTTTTCTTCTTCTGGCTTCTCCTCAGTTTTCTCTGTCCCTTCAACAGGAGTTTCGTCTGCTTGAACTTCTTCTTTCTCTACTTCAGCAGATTCATCAACTGTCTCTACTACCTCATCAACAGGAACTTCTACTACTTTGTTTGATTCCTCAGTTACATCTTTTCCAGCTTTAAGAGTAGTTGCTGCTTTTCCAACTCTATCTCTTAGGTAGTATAGTTTTGATCTTCTAACTTTTGAATGCTTAATTATTTCGATTCCTTCAATATTTGGAGAATAAAAAGGGAAGATTTTTTCAACACCAATACCATAACTGATTTTTCTTACTGTAAAAGTCTTTGTAATTCCTTTTCCTTTTGTTGCAATAACAATACCTTTAAATTTCTGTATTCTTTTCTTATCACCATCTCTAATAACAGTATCTATAACAACTGTATCCCCTACGTTCACTTCAGGTCTTGCAACCATTTGTTTCTGTTCTATCTTTGCTAAAACTTGAGTATTCACTTTTTCGAAATAAAATATAATTTGAGCATATGATTATAGCAGCAAGGATATGTTTAGTCTATTTATTTTTAGGAATCTAAGTCGACTGCTTGAGAAACTAATTTTATTTCATTGAGCTGTTTTCTTATATCTCTTAGTGCTACCTCAACAGCTCTTAATCTTGAAGCAACTTTATATTCTTTTGGGTCTGAACCTAAAAAATAATTGACTGGTTTCTTAAATAAATCTGCTAACTGTAAAAGCTTATCAATAGGAGGTGCAATTCTACCTGCTTCATAACCTGATATTGTCTTATCTGAAACACCTAGTGCAACACCAACTTGTAATTGAGACATCCTAGCTTCATCTCTTGCAATTTTAATTCGCTTTGCTAATTCTATCATTAATCTCTTTTTTCTCTCTTCATCAAGCTGAAGAATTCTATCTGATGCTACTGTAGAATATCTCATTATCTTGTATTGTTAAACTATAAAGTATGTCGATTTTAGCAAAACTTAACCTGCTGAGCAATTAACAAAAGGTAAAACTTTGCTTCCGGGATGTTATCATAAAACTCTTTGTTTACAATATTATTATGAATGATAAAAATTTAGGAATAAAAATTGATGATTTTGGAAGACCAAATGGTGTATTAGTAGTTAATAAACCAAGAGATATAACATCTCATGATGTCGTTTATAAAGTTCGTAAAGCTTTAGGAACAAAAAAGGTAGGTCATGCTGGAGCTCTTGATCCTTTTGCAGAAGGTCTGTTAATTATTTTAGTTGGTAAGTCAACGAAATTGGCTAATAGCTTTTTAGATTTTGATAAAGAATATATTGCAAAAGTTTTATTTGGAGTAACTACAGATACTATAGATATAGAAGGAGCTATTTTAGAAACAAAAGAAAACAAGATAACTAAAGAAATGGTTGAAATTTCTATTGAGAAATTTAAACCCAGTTATGAACAACAAGTTCCTATTTTTAGTTCAGTAAAAGTAGAAGGTCAAAAACTTCGAGTTTTAGCAAGAAAATATGAAAGGTTTGAGATTGAAGAGAATAAGGTAAGCTTTTATAATAATAATGAGTTAAAAAAGACTGTTGAGCTTCCAAAAAAAGAAGTGAAGATTTATGATATTGAGCTTCAGGAATTTCGGAATGCAGAAGCAGATGATTTTACAAATATAAAAGGCAAGAATATTTCGATGGAATCAAAGTATGTTGCTAAGATTCGTGTGAAATGTTCAAAAGGCACTTATATTAGGCAGTTAGCTTACGATATAGGAAAATTTATAAAAACACCATCAATGCTAATAGATCTAAAAAGAACACTAATTGGAGATTATTTAGAAACGGATGCTATTACAATTGAAGAAATAGAAAATCTATTGCCTTAATACTTCAGCATTTTTCTGAACAAACATAACTATCGTGTCTTCACTTCCGTTACCTTGAATATTTCCTGAAACTGTAAAAGTTTCGTTAGCTAAAAAATCACAACCATCTTCTATCTTAGGAGCAATGTTAACAATAACTACATTTAATCCAGGCTCAATATTAGTAACTTCGTTGGAACCTATACTTCTACACAATGCAATATCTCCAATTGCTGTATAGGTCCATTGTTCATTTGCAAAAGTTGTGTCAAAAACACTTAAATTAGAAACTAAATATTTGTATTGCTCATTTGGAACAAATAACAAAGTATCCTTTCGAGTTACAGGTGTAAAGTTGTCATCAGGATTTAGTTGAACTGAATTAGGAGCTTGTTCGAAAAATGAAAATACAAGATTTTGGTCAGCTCCACCTGTTAAATATTGACTTACAACTGGCACTTCTTCTATTTTATTGCATTCACTATCTTCCTCTCCGGAATTAAAAATTACCTTTAAATGAGTGGTTTTTCCAGAAACAACTTCTTCAGTCTTGTATTCTTTACAAAGCAAACTTAAATCTCTATATATTATTTTTACATCCCAGTTTTTAACTTCAGCTAGTCCACCTCCGAATAAAGGCGCATCGCTTCCTTCTTCAATGTAATAAGAACCAAAAAAACCTTCCCCTGAATATTTAGCGCCAACGACAAAGTTCCCAAGATCATAGATATTATTATACTGTCGACTAAGCTCACTTAATTCGCCCTCAAAGTTAAAAGCGATATCTTCTTCAGTAATTTCATTTACATTACTTTCTGGAGCTTCATTATCCTGTCTTTTGATGAGAACTAAGCTTGCAGCAATAACTGCTAAAAGCAGCATTATTATTGATGTTAATAATAGTCTTTTATTCATAAACTAAATCTAGTTCTACAGAAGCTCCTTCACTTGCACTAAAAGTTCCATTATGAGAATAAGGAACTAAAACCTGAGCGCAAATTTCAGAAACTTTATTTA
>CAZWRA010000009.1:0-38185 GCA_964635995.1 uncultured Candidatus Saccharibacteria bacterium | reverse complement strand
TTTTTGATAAAATTCATTTGTCCTTATCTGGTAATTATCTACATTTAGAGGTCATTTTAATGACAGATTCGGTGAATCTATGGATTTATAATATATAAAAATTTGCAAAATCAAATATTACTTCGTTAGCACATAAGAGTATCTTAAACTTATGCACTTTGTATAATCCCACTCAACCCTAGAACCTCAACGACTAAATAAACAACCGTTTCATTTGTCGAGGGATAGATTGGGTCGCCTTTTTTAAAGGAGACCCAATCTCTCACGCTTGAGGTTCGCAGGGCTTGTTCAGTAAGTACTACAGCGAGATATCAAGCCCCCACTTTTTAACCAAGTTCCGTTACATGGGTGTAACAAGCATGTAACATGTATTTATCACCAAAATACATATTTCTCTTGACAAATATTAATCACAGCCTTAATATTTAATTAGTCACTAATTTAATAAAATATAATGATGAATATATGAGAGATTTAGATTTTCTAGACAAAGCAATATATAAAGTTCAAAAACAATTCGAAGAACTAGAGCTTTTAAAGTCTTCTCTAGAAGAATATAAACTCTCTACAGAGCAAATATTGGAATATATGAATGTAGATCATTTTCCAGTTGAGGTTACTAAAAACAAGCTTTCGTACTTTGTTCAACACCAAATGATTCCAGCACCAAAACGAGTAAGTATTGCAGACAAGGTATCTGGTTCTATGGGGAAATATAAAGTAAAGACAATTTTCATAATCTTGTACATTGCTCTGTTGCAAGCTCGTGGAATAAAAAGCCATGATGAAATTAGAAAACATATTTACACGTATTTCTCAGAAAAATTACCACCTGTGCCAGTTGCAGATACACCACTTGTAGAAAGAATAATTTACATATACCGAACTAATCAGCGAGCAATATATATTCCACCAGTAATCAAAGAAATTTCTATTCAATTGTATTCGGGAAAAGAAATTGTAGAAATCCCAGCGGTTACCCTGCTACATAGCTACCAAGACAAACCATTATCATATAACTTGATTTTAAACCGTAATATATCGCTCTCAGAGGCTCATATTTTAGAAATTATGCGAAAAGATGAATACTTTGTCAGTGAACATGGATTTAAAGTTTTTAGCGAAGATAAAGGCAAGATTTCTGAAAAGAAACTACTTGATCTACATATTTTCAAAAACTATCCAATTGAATCGGAAAAGGATAGTGATACAAGTTACTTAGATTTACTTGACGAGAATCTAACCTATGAATCACTCTAAATCTAAAACAACAAAAATCGCAGTTACGGTTGATAGAAAATATGCGAAATATATTCGTCAAAGCGATTTACAGGATTTTGTAGATATGATTATTAAACACAAAAAAGGAGTGTTACATGCAATATTTAGCAACAGCCAAGTAGATAAATTTAAACTTGAACTAACAAAGTACCCAAAAAAGGTACAACAAAAAACACTGTCAAAATAGTCGGAAATTAGACTAACAGCTTAACTTGATTGATTAAGAGGAGTCTAAGTGTACATAGCAATATGTATTCTTAGGCTCCTTTTTTCGTATTTTATCTTTTATAAATATTTACCATGCCACAAGATCAAGATGAAGGATTACAAATTGTAAAGCGTTTTCTGTTTGCTAATGAGAAAACAGAAGATAATTTTGTAACCGCTTTACTTCTAACAAAGGAGGTATCTCTAAAAGAAAAAGAACTGCTGCTCTTTATCCATCACCTCTCAGAACGGACACCAGAATTGAGAACTGGAGTTGAAACAAAGGCAACATTTTCTCTCAATGATTTGCGTAAATTAAAAATAACCTATCAATCAACTGCGAGTAAGCTACTTAAACAGCTTATGAGTAAAGAAATCATTACTTGGGACAAATCAAACCATGAGTTTCAGATTAATAAGGCGTAGGTCAGTAATACATTAATCAGGCTTGAAAACACATCACTTGAGCATTTTTACAAACTATTGCTAAAACAAAAATAGGTGAAAAGGCGAAAGCAGAAGAAAATAGTAACTCCATGTAAGAAGTACCGTAGGCATGAGGCATTTGTACAAGTGCCTTCTAATCTGCTCAGAGTAAATATTACTCCAGTTTTAGCATTTAAGCTGTACGTACTTCTATTAGATTATGCACGGGATAAAACATTCTGCTTTCCATCACAAACTAGACTTGCATATGATTTAGGAATAACAGAGAGAACAGTAAGAAGACTTTTATATAGACTTCAAGCTCTTGGATATCTATCAATAGAAAGAACCGATACGCATAATATTTATCACCTGGCGGACATTTCTTTCCGGTGTAGGTGTGGCAAATGTGAAAAGAAGCGGACAAGTGTGTCTGGTACACACCAGGCAGAACTGTCCGGTAGGGGGAGGACAGAAGAGTCCCTAGAAGAAGACTCAGTTAAAAATACTAATTCTAATAATACGTTAGGAGAAAAAACAACAACGGATGGTAATAAGCTAGATACAGAAAAGATTGATCTCTCTAAATACGATGATGAAGCAATTGAATATGGCAAAGAACTGGATAATCTTGAAGATATTAACTACTACCAAAGCCTTATTCGAAAACGAGATAACGGAGAATTACAAGATACTGACCTACAGACAGCTCTTTGGAAAACAAAAGACATGATTCGTGCAGATAAAGTTGACGGTACAAATTTTTGGAAGAAGCCAGGTGCACTATTTGTAAAGAATTTAAACAAAATATTGGAAAAGAGACAGAAAGGGAACGTTAAAAAGCTGACTAAGGAAATTTCAGACAAGAAAGTATTTGAAAACACGTATCAGGATGAAGCACAAAAAGTTAACCAGAGACGAAATACACAACTCAATTTAATCAGGAAAATAGCTAAAAATGACTATAAAATATTGCAATCACCAAATAGCTAAGTGGTTTACCAATGGATGTAGACAGACAACCACTAATGAAGCACACAGTATTTGTAACCCAGATGCTCTTTCTGTCGGTAGAACCGCACCTTCCAAGCTTCGAACGGTACTGATTGGGTGGACTCTGTTGGACTCCACCCAATCACTCCCTCGACTAAAGTTACTTATGTGTAACTTAGTTCGCGAAGCTTGATCGGTGCTAGAAGTGAGAAGCAAAATATATGTTACGTAAATTATATTCATGCAGGATAGTAAAAATACAAAAGTAACAATGGAGGAAGTTAGAAAGATTCTTGGAAAAAGAGTTGAGAAACTAGACAATGTAGAGGTAGGAATTCTAATAAATCACTTGTATTCACTAGCTGAAATTATGGTTGATGATTTTTTGTATAAAAAAATACCTGCGAATGAAAGAAAATTGTATAATTTAACTGCAAATCAGTCACGTAAGAAGAAAAAATCTAGTTTTTGATGGTCTCTTGATTTTACAAAAAGGGGACTGTTCGGACAATCTTCTTACAGATTGATTTGCACCGAACGGTCCCTTTTCTGTTTACTTTTTACAATCAAAATAATGTATGAAAAACCAAGAGCAATAGTTTACACAAGAGTATCTTCCGAAGCACAAGTAGATAATACCTCTCTTGATGAACAACTACGCCTTGGCAAAGAATATTGTAAAAAGAAAGGATTAGAACTAGTTCAAGAATTTCGAGAGCTTGGAGAATCAGCAAAATTTACAGAAAGAACACAACTTAAAGAGGCTCTGCAATATTGTGCAGTCAAGAAAAACAACATTCGGTATTTTCTAGTCTACAAGTTTGATAGATTTTCTCGTTCCGTCGAAAACCACCACTTTATAAAAGCAATTCTAAGTAGAAGTGATGTGAAGCTTATCTCTATGTCAGAAGATACTCCAGATACACAAGATGGAAGGCTTACAGAAAACATGCTTGCATCTTTTGCTCAATTTGATAATGAAATACGAACAGAGCGATGTGTAAATGGGATTAGATCTAAACTATTACAAGGTGTTTGGCTGTATGAACCACCACTTGGCTACACAAAAGATGAAACAGATAAAGGCAAAGGTGCAAAGCCAATAATCCCTGATCCTGAAAGATTTGAGATTATAAAAAAGGATGGGAAATGATACTAACTGGGAATTATAAACAAATTCAAGTAATTGACTACTTTAATAAAGTTGGATTAAAAACAAAAACTGGAAAATCGATACGAAAACAACTAGTCTCAAAGATATTTTCGAACCTTTTTTATGCTGGAATTATCTTTGTAGATAATCTTGATGTAAAAGTTACAGGTAATCATCAAGCTATGGTTAGTGAAGATCAATTTCATAAAGTTCAATTTCTTCTGGAAAAGAATAGAAACACTAAGAAAGTTAAGCATTTAGGTTACAATGGTGATTCCCCGCTCAATAAGATTATTCACTGCTCAAACTGCGGAAAAGTAATTACTGGTGCTTGGTCGAAACAAAAAGGCAAATTTGGATACTATAGTTGTAGAAGAAAAGATTGTACGGAAAGAACCAAAATATCTAAACAGCACGCAGAAGAGATATTTATCCGGCTATTGCAAGAAATTAAACCAAGTGAAGAATTAAATCTCCTTGTAAAAAGAATTGTTGGTGATGTTTACTCAAGAAAACTGGAAGTTGCGAGGGATATTCAGAAAAACATGAGGAAAGAGCTAACCGAGCTTGAATCTAAACTAGAACGATTAGAAGAATTGCTGGAAGATAGAATCTATTCGAAAGACAAATTTAAAGAAAAATCAGCACCTATAGTTGCTCAGATTGCCGCTAAACGAGTGGATGTAAGTGAGGCGAATATTGAAGCATATGATTTAGAGGAAGTCGTAAACTTTGGAATGAATATGTTACAACTTTTACCAGAATACTGGATATCCTTTACCCCAAAAGCAAAACATCATCTTAATGAGATACTTTTTCCAAAAGGTCTAATAGTCCAGAATAGCAGAGTTACAACTCTGGAGTTATCACCGCTCTTTAAGGATATTGAGGATATTTCTAATGAAGATCTCCCTAGTGGTACCGAAGGAGGGACTCGAACCCTCACGAAGTATAACCTTCACCAGATTTTGAGTCTGACGTGTCTACCAGTTCCACCACTTCGGCCTTTTAAAATAACTCTTGTCAGTTTATTTATTCTGACAGCCAGTTCTCCACCTTCGCTAACGCTTCGGAAAACTAAGATCTTGCAATTTTCGCTACGCTCAAAAGCAATCTCTTGAGCACCACTTCGACTTACTAAAAATCTTATCTTTTACAAACGCAGTGAGTAAAAGGTCTAGATTTTTGTAATCCCGATAGTAGAAATCTCTGATTTCGTTACGTATCGGAATATATTATTTACTACAATTATCACAGTTAAAGGATTATTTCAGTACTGTAATACAGTATGGATTTTACCATTTTTACTCAAGTTCTATATATCTTTGCTGAGCTCCTACAAACTCTAACTTACACTTTCCAATAGGACCGTTTCTATGCTTAGCTACAATAAAATGAATAACAGGATTTTCATCATCAGCATCATCCTCAAATGAAGATTCTCTACTTAGGAATAAAACTACATCAGCGTCTTGCTCTATAGATCCTGATTCTCTAAGATCAGAAAGGTGAGGAATTCTATCAGCTCTATTTTCAACCGCTCGGTTTAACTGAGAAAGACAAATAATAGGAATATTTAATTCTCTAGCTAGAATTTTCAGAGATCTAGATATCTCACCAACTGCTTGAGCTCTATTCTCTATCTCCCGAGTTTGCATCAGCTGTAAATAATCAATAACAATCATATCTAATCCTTTATCAAGCATAAGTTTTCTAGCCTTACTTCTAAGTTGCATAATAGTAATTCCAGGAGTTTCATCAATTAAAATACTTGATTCTGAAAGTTTTCCAGCTCCTTCAGGATATTTTTTATATTCTTTATCTGACATTTTTCCCATTCGAATATTCCAAAGATCTACTTCAATTTGTTGTGCAAGCATTCTCTCCATTACTTGTAGTGCAGGCATTTCAAGTGTAAAAATAGCAACAGTTTTATTTTCATGAACAGCTACATTTCTCGCAATATTAAACGCCATAGCACTTTTTCCAGTTCCAGGTCTTCCAGCTAGGACAATAAGATCAGAGTTATGAAATCCTCCAAGTAGTCTATCAACATTTTTATAACCACTCGGTAAACCTCTTAATCCATCCGGATTTTTTGCATATTCATCCGCTTTTTTCATCTGAAGCTCTAGAAGAGTCGCAGCATCGTAAAAATCTTGTTTTGTATTATCTTTAGAAAGGGCAACAACTTCAGCTTCAATAGATTCTAAAATATCATCAACTTTTTCAGTCTCTACCCTAGCCATTTCATCAAGCTTAGCGCTATATGAAATTAGTGATCTTCGAACAAACATCTCTCTAACTAGATTTGCATATTGAACTACGTTTGCTGATGTTGGAACTAAAGAGATAATTTCTGAAAGATAGACCCCACCCCCTACTTGTTTAAACTTCTTCTTCTTCTTAAGTTGAGAAGTAAGAGTAATAACATCTACAGTATTATTATCCCTGTATAAGTCAATAATTGCTTCAAAAATTATAGAGTGCCTTGGATCATAGAAATATGAAGGTTCTAAAATATCAGCAATTTTATCAATAACATTATTATCAATTAAAACTGAACCTATTACAGCTCTTTCTGCATCAATATTTTGTGGAGGGACTCTTTGATCCATATCTTAGTTTAAGATATAAACTTGAGTTGCGACATCGTCTTCTGTAGAAATATCTGTTTCTTCTAATTTAACCTTTGTATCTCCTTCCTGGGCAATATTAAAATCACTCTGAAGACCTGCCTTAACTTTCTCATCTTCTTTATAACCTAAAAAGTCCTTAACTAAAACTAGAAAACTTGGCTGAAGTTTTTTTACTAATGACTTTAATTTAGAATCATTAGTGTAAGGAGCTACAATTATGTCAAGATCAGGCATTTTATCGATAGCTTTCTTAGATAAATCAAATTTATTTGATAAAACCATAGCATTAAGAAAAGAAATGTCTGCAATACTTAAAACTGTTGGTTTTCCTTCAAATTTTTCGACATTTTCTTCTAACATTACAAAGTGAATACCTTGAACTCCGTATTCCCCAGGTCTTTCAAACGACATTACTTTGTCATCTTCTACTGTCTTTACCTCAAAAGCACCATTTTCGTTAGCTTCAACCATGATTTTTAGGTTAGAAGTTTTAGTTTTAATTTGGATACTTTTATCGTTGATTTTCTTAAATTCCATTAAGCCTGCTATAAAAAATAATCTTTACATAAGTACGTTTACTGGATATAATTCTACCACAATTTATTAATACCAGAAGTATAAAGAAATGAAAAAAGGAATTCATCCAAAATGGAATAAAGAAGCAAAGGTAATCTTTAATGGAAAAGAGGTAATGGCTGTTGGTTCAACTGAAGATGAGCTTTATGTTGAAATCTGGTCAGGAAATCACCCTTTCTACACAGGACAAGAAATTCTTGTTGATACTGATAACCTTGTTGAAAGATTCAATAAGAAGCTTGAACAAGCTCAAAACAAGGCTACAAATAAGAAAGAACGAAAAAGAGCACGAAGACAAGAGCTGAAGAAATCTTCAGTTGCTGAAAAGCAGGTAACTCTTAAAGATATGCTTAAAGACTTCAAATAAATAGTTTTCTGAAATGATAGATAAGGCGAAAGACCTTTTAAAAAAGGAGGCTTTATTATTGGATAATATAAATTCAGAGATTTCTAATCTGAATGATTCCCTTTCTAAAATTACTGACTATTCAGGCGACGAGTACCCCCTTCTTACAAAACAACTCTCAGAAAGGACAGAATTAAAAGACTTAATTACAGAACTTACTAATTCAATCTCAAGTTACGAAGATGATTTAAGTATAAGCCAAGATGATGGTGATCTGTACGAGCTTGCTCAATCTGAGATTAAAGATCTTGAGGAAAAAATAGAAAAATTAACAAGTAAAATTGAAGATTTAACAGTAAAACCTCTTCCAAACGATAATGCTAAAGCTATTTTTGAAATTAGACCTGGAGTCGGTGGTGTTGAAGCTTCTCTTTTTGCTGAAGACTTATATCGAATGTATACAAGATACTTTAATACAGTAGGTTTAAGAATCGAACTCTACTCACTTGACTATGAATCAGAAGGCGGTATTAAAGAAGCTACTTTTTTAGTAGATACAATTGGCTCTTATGGTCAATTTAGATTTGAATCAGGGGTACATAGGGTTCAAAGAGTTCCTACAACTGAATCAGCCGGCCGAATACATACCTCAACTGCTTCAGTAGTAGTTCTACCTCAAATTGATGCAAAAGAGGTAAATATAAAGGCTGAGGACCTTAAAATTGACGTTTATAGAGCAAGTGGGCCTGGAGGTCAATCAGTTAATACTACGGATTCTGCAGTTAGAATTACTCACCTTCCAACAGGTATTGTTGTAACTTGTCAGAACGGTAAATCTCAACATAAAAATAAAGAAATGGCTATGAATGTTTTAGTTTCTAAACTTACAAAAATTGAGGAAGAGAAAAGAATGAGTGCAGAAAAAAACCTAAGAAATGCTTCAATATTAGGAGGAGATAGATCAGCTAAAATTAGAACATATAACTTTCCTCAGGGAAGAATAACAGATCATAGAATCGGTCATAGTTGGTTTAATATTGACGTTGCTATGAATGGCGAGATTGATGATATTGTAACTACAGTTCGAAAAGATCTTCGAATGCAGCTTGAAGATTAAGCTTCGCTAGAATCAATAAGATATTTTATTGCTCTTAAAGTCGCTGTAGTTGTATCTTCTGGTTTTAATTTTATAAGCTCAGATAATTGCATTTTAATAAGTTCACCTCTATGCTTATGTTTTTCTATACTCTCAGGTGTTCCACTAAATTCATCAACCAAGAAAACAGTGTTAGCTTGTAGTTCAGGCTTTTCATCCCCATCATATCTTGAATAATAAAGAACTCTTTCAATTTTTCTCATTCTGTTAATTTCAACTCCTAATTCTTCTCTCATTTCTCTAGCTATGGCTTCCTCAGGAGTCTCACCTTCTTCTGGCTTTCCTACTGGAATTGTAAGCACTCCAAATTTAATATGATCAAGAAGAATCATTCCATCTCTATCAATAAAGATTGCTGTAACACCTTCAAGTTTAACTGTTTCACTTTGTTCAACAGCTGGATCAACAAATATAACTGCTTCATCATAAAATTCTGCCATGAAGGATTATATCATTTGTTACTCAAAAGTGACGACAACTTATAAGGTTCATTTACTCGATCTATTGCTTCTTTTTCTTCGTCATGCTGAACTCGTTTCAGCATCTCATTCCCAGATTCTGAAACAAGTTCAGTCTGACTGCCGGTAGGCAGGAGTGACGATCTGACTAAAACTTATGAATGAAAAGTGTTACTTGTTAATCGATCAATTCTAAAGCTTTATCAAGCTGAGGATCTGTCTCAGTTTTGAAGTTTTCAAGAATATACTCAACCTCATAATCAGGGATTATTGGAGACTCTTCTGTTATTCTATTTCCATTTGGGGTTAGCCATTCTTGGAAAACTAATAGTAATAAACTGCCGTCAGGTAATTGAATCATTTCCTGCTCTACTCCTTTGCCTACTGTTCGCTCTCCCACAACTTCTCCTCTATCATGATCTTGAACAGCTGAAGCAAATATCTCTGATGCAGAAGCACTTCCTTCATTAACTAGTACAACAAGTTTTTCATCTTCAAATGCTCCGTCTCTTTTATCTGTATACTCAATTTCTGATTTACTCTTTGATCTTTCTTTCATTAGAATCTGTCCTTCTTCAAGGAAGTCTTCTAATACATATCTAACGCTATAAACATACCCTCCAGGGTTCCCTCTTAAATCTACAATCACATTTTCTAAATTAGGCATTTGTTCTTCAATCTCTGCTACAACTTTATCCCAAGAGTTATTAAAATCTTGAGCTGAGGCATCACTAAACTGAACGATTTCGATTATTACAGTATTATCATTTTGTTTTTTCCAAGAAACATTGTCTATCTCTATAGCACTTCTTGTAATTTTAACTTCAAGCTCTTCTGTCTGTTCACTTGCCTTTTCACTTACTCTATAAATTCCAAGTACAACTTCAGTCCCCTGCTCTCCTCTTATTCTACTTGCAACTAATGCAGGAAGTGTATCTTCAACATTCTCTCCATCAACAGTTAAGATTATATCTCCAGGAAGTATTCCAGCTGCTTCTGCAGGATGATCTTTAAGAACTGATTCTACGTATGTATAAGCTCCATTAAATGAAAGAGAAACTCCTATTCCTTCGAAATCTCCAGTAGCCTGTTCAAAGTATTCTTTAGCTTGTTCTGGATTAAAGAAGTTAGTGTATTTATCATCTAATGAATCAATTAGACCTTGAATCATTCCGTAAGTAATATCATCACTGGTAATATTTTCAACATCACCTAAATATTTACTGTTTAAAATATCTACAATTGATTGAATATATTCAGCATCATAGTAAGAAGATCCTTCTAAAACATTTGAATAGTCTTGGTTTGAAGGTTGTTCCTTTGAACTTACAAGATTAAATACATACATTAATAGGCCTCCCATAAAAAGGCCTAAAAACAAAGCTAGGGCAGTTAAAAATGGTATTAACTGCCTATTATTAAATTTAATTTCTACTGATTCTTCAGTCGTTAAATTATTTCGCATAAACTTATTTTACACATATTTTGCATATGGTAAAAGCGCCATATGTCTTGCTCGTTTAATAGCAAGTTGTAATCTTCTTTGGTTTGCTGCGCATACACCTGTTCTACTTGAAGGCATAATTCTTCCTCTTGTAGAAATATATTTCTCAAGAAGAGATACATTCTTGTATGTAATCTGATCCTCCTTTCCTTTAAGAGGACAAGAAGAGATTACAGGTGCTTTGTATGTTTTTGAATTTGTATTTTTTGCCATTTACAATCTCAGTTCTTAATTAAAATAAATCTTTAGCATCGAATTCCTCGTCTTTATCATCAGAAAAGTTTTCTGATTCACCTGGATTAGGTTCAGGCATTTGCTCATCTCCGATTTTTTCTACTAAATCATCTCCAGTTGATTTTGCTGCATCAACTCCAACAGGTGATCTGTCTTTTGAGTTTAATAAAAGCATATCATTTAGCTTAATTTCAGTCTTATAGTATTTTTCTCCATTATCTTTTTCCTTAACTCTTGTTCTAAGTTCTCCTTCAATATAAACTAACATTCCTGAAGCTAAAACTTGAGCACAAATTTCTGCTAATTTATTGAATGCTAATATATTATGGAACTCTGCTCTCTCTTGAACATTTCCTTCTCCGTCTTTCCAGCTAGTATTTGTTGCTAGTCCGAAAGTACAAACTAGAACTCCACTTGATGATTCTCTTAAAATTGGATCTCTTGTTAGATTTCCGATTAAAATTACTTTATTTAATGATCTTGATTTAGCCATTTTCTTTATAGCATGTAAAAATTAAACTATTTCTTAATAATCAAGAAACGTAAAACGTTATCCAATAAGGTCATTTCTCTATCAAGCTCGTTAACATACTTTGAGTCAAGTTCCATTGTGTATTCAATGTAGTGACCTTCTTCGAATTTCTTAATTGGGTAAGCTAGAAGTCTTTTTCCAAGATTATCAACTTCAGTGAATGTACCACCGTGTGAAGACACAAACTTCTCAATTTCAGAGATAGTGTTTTTCTTTATATCCTCTAACAATAACGGTTTGTACAGCATCATTACTTCGTATTTTTGCATTTAAACCCTATCTAATAAATAAATTTACCTATCGAAGATTATAAGATATGTCTCGATTTTTGTAAACGAAATGTAGGCTTATATTTTCAGCCTAAATCAAGCTGATCCCTTCTCTTCAATGAATCCGATAATGTCTGCGAAGACATGTATTCGATACTGCTTCCAGACGGAATACCTTTAGCCAATCTAGTCAATCTTATACTATCTTTAATCTTCTTTATTTCATTTGTAATATACATAGCTGTTGAATCTCCTTCAATTGTTGGATTAAAGCCAAAAATCAGCTCTTCAATATCCTCATTTTCTACTCTTTCTAAAAGATCTTGAATTGTCAGATCCATTGGCCCTATTCCGTTCACTGGAGAAATGATTCCATGAGTTACATGATACAAACCATTAAATTCTCCTGTATCTTCAATCGTATACAGCTCAAGAGGTGTTTCAACGATAAGAAGAGTTTTGTGATCTCTTGAATCATCAAGACATATTTCACAAAAATCTTCATTATCAGTAACATTAAAGCATTTTTTACACTTTCTGATGTCTTTATTAATACTTTTTAGAGAATCTTGTAGCCTTTCCGAAAGCTTTTTATTTGTGATTGCCAGATAAAGAGCTATTCTATTAGATAGATTAGGTCCTACCCCTGGAAGGGAGGAAAATCTTTCACTCAAATCAGTAATACTCTTAGGTAGGGACATGAAAAAAAATTCAAAATTTAAAAATCAAAATTTCAAAGTTATAAAAGGCCTAAATCTTTTATTTTATTTTCGAAACTTTCAAAATCGGTATACAAAAAAGCATTAATTCCAGAATTTTTTGCAGAATTAACTTTAGATTCTGAATCATCAAAAAATACTATTTCTTGAGGTTCTACCTCAAGTTCTTTTGTTACGATTGAAAAGAATTCTGGATCTGATTTTTCATACCCGATCTCATAGGACACATATTTACCATCTAAGTGTTGCGACAACCCTTCAAAATCCCAAATGTATTCTGTTCTATATTTCTCCTGATCAGTCGCTAGGAAAATCTTAATTCCTGTTCCTCTAATTTTATTAATACAACTAATCATTTCTTCATCAATTTCTAAATCAGACTTAAACCAATATTTTAATAATTCTTCTACACTTTCTTCCCATTTCCATTCGTCTTTGATCTTATTAAGCTGCTCCTTTAGATCTGCCTTCCCAAGATTTGCTAATTTCTTTTGAGTTTTAAAAAACGGAATCATAACTTCAGGATCAATTCCAAATTTTTCTGCGTATATTTCACTGAAAAGCTTATCTGACTTATTTAATACACCATCCAGATCCAGTAATAAAATTTTTGCTTTCATTTTAAACTTAAAACTGTAAACTAAAAACTCAAAACTTCTCTACATTCCTAACATTTCCTTTATATCATCTAGGTTTGCAGAATTCATCATCTCTTTTTCAAGTTGCTTTTTTGCATCTGCATTTGCTTTTCTAAACTGTTCTGCTAGTTTTTTTAATATTCTTTCAAGTTCATCTCTAGAGATCATATCGTTATCTGTTAAGACATCAGAATCAATTTCGACCTCAACAATCTCATTTAAACCATTCATTAAAACACTTACAGCTCCATCCTGACCTGCTACTTCAATTTTGCTCATTTTTTTCTTAGCTTGCTGAGCTTTATACATTGCTTTTGGAAAATCTAATACTCCCATTTGTTTTTTACTAATAAAATTTAAATTTCAGTAAACTAATTATAGTATCTTATTCAAAGATTTCCAAAACCTAAAGAATACTTTCTACTAGTTCTGTATTATCGTATCCTCCTTCATCATTTTTTTCTTTGTCATTGCCTTTTTCCTTTAGTTCTTTAACTTCCGGAGCTCTCAATTCCTTTTCTTCATTCTTATCTTTATTCTCAGGAACTTTTAAAGCTTTAACCTTAGTTTCAATATGTCCATTTTCGAACTGTATTTCCTTTAACGGATAATATTTTGAAATATTACTTAATATTAACTTTTTGTTTGAAGCTTGAGATAGATAACTGATATTGAATTTGTATTTGTTTGAAAGTGTAAGTTTACTATCCTCCAATCTTTTTACCGTGCATGTTTTTAATATAGCGCTTAATCTTTTATTTTCACTCTCTAAATCATTAATTGTATTTTCTAAAGCTTCATTAATAGAGTTTGATGAGTTTGCAGGTTCTTTTTCCTCTACCTTCTCATCAATACTTTCTACTATTTCTTTTTTAATTTTTTCAGGCACGATTTTACTGCTTGGATTAGTGTTTTTAACTTCAGAAACATTTGAAGCTTCTTGTAATTTAGCTAACATGTATATTTTTTTATCTTTAAAGAATTTAATATTTTTAACGATATCTATTAATGTCGGTATTAACTCTTTATTCGATCCAGTATTAACTATGTACTCAAGTAAACCTTCAACTAGATAATCTATATTTGAATCCTCTACTTCATCGACAAGTTCTACAATCCCTTTAAAATCATTGTTTTGTAGCATTGTAAGAAACTCCTTAATTTGTTCATCAGGAAGTAAGCCAAAAACCTTATTAATAATGTCTACAGTAATTTCAGATTGTCCTGAATGAATAAGCTTTGATAGGATACTTTCAGCATCTCTAAAACTTCCTCCTGAAAGTTTATAAATCTGGTTGAGAGCATCTTCAGAGATATTTAATGATTCTTCTAGTGCGATTTTATTTAGCTTTTCTATTAATTCACTTTTATGGGCTAATCTAAAATCTAATCTTGTTACTCTTGAAAGAATTGTTATCGGAACTTTATGAGGTTCTGTTGTTGCTAGGATGAAAATAACATGGGCTGGTGGCTCTTCAAGTGTCTTTAAAAGAGCGTTAAACGCCTCTTTAGTCAACATGTGGGCTTCATCAATAATATAAACCTTATACTTCAGCTCAGCCGGTAAATATTGAATGTTATCTCTTAATTCTCTAATCTCATCAATTCCTCTATTTGAGGCAGCGTCCATTTCGATAATATCTATACTGTCCTCAAGATAAACTGATAAATCATTATTCTTATTAAATTCTGAATCATTAATTGCTCTTGCGAAGAGTCTTGCTGTTGTTGTCTTCCCAGTCCCTCTCGGACCTGAAAAAAGATATCCGTGAGAGAAAGTGTTATTTACTATCGAATAAGACAAAATATCTTTGATTGTTTCTTGACCTTTAAGCTCTGAAAATGATTTAGGCCTGTATTTTCTATATAAAACTGACGACATATCTCATGGCTAAAAAGCTATTTTTTTATTCTAGCAGATGAAATAATAACAGTCTTTAAACTGTTCGAAAACTTATTCGAGAAAAGATTAACCTTTATTAGCGGTTCTTCGAGCTGCTGCTCTTTTTCGCTTTTTTATCTTAGTAAATACCTTTTTAGCTTGATGTTTTTTAGCTGTTTTAGGTATGAAGTATCTTGAATCTTGAAGTTTTTGAATAATTCCTTCTCTTGTAGCTTCTCTCCACAATAATCTTAATGCATGATCAATTGGCATTTTATCGTTTACAATAACTGACATATTTTTCTTGAATTAAATTAAAATAAAAGACTCTGATGATTTTAGCATAAAGCGGCTATTTACCCAAAACATTTTTAACCTGACCTACAATGCTTGTAATAACATTGAATTGATCTATATCTTTAGCAAAAATTAATACAGATAGGATAATTAAGAAGGCAAAACCTCCAAAATTAATCTTATTTACAATTTCATCAGGAATTTGTTTTCTCCTTATTGCTTCTACAGCAGCTATAGCTATTTGACCTCCATCAAGAGCTGGTATTGGTAAAACATTAAAGATTGCTAAGGATAAACTTATGAATGCAGTTAGAGGAATCAATGTTTCAAAAAGCTCAAATCTAACAACCTCTCCTACAACATTTCCAACAGCAATAGGTCCTCCAACAGATTGAGAAACTTCTTCAAAATCTCCAGTTTCAAAAGAATTAGCAAGAAGCGAAACAATAGCCTTTACCTGATAAATAGAGACATCATAAGTAAAGCTTACTGGTGCGAAAATGTTATTTTTATACTGAACGAAGAATGTATCTCTTTCAGAAACACTAATCGGCGCATATTCAATTCCTTCGTCATAAATGAATGTTACTTCTAATATTGACCCATCTTCTGTTGCTTCTTCTACTTCTATATCTCTCTCAGATAAATTATTATCTTCATCGATGAATATAAACTCTGCTGTAGTACCCTGAATTTCATTTAGCATTGCTAAAAAATCTCCTTTCTTTGTAAAGAATGTACTGTTAATTCCAACAATTCTCTCTCCTTCTTCTAGTTTTCCATAAGATCTACTATCAGAACGAACTTCTATTATTTCAATTGGTAAATAACCGCTAACTAATCCTCCTACACTAACTTCTCTCTCATCTAATTCTAATGTTCTTAGATTAAGAAAAGTTAAATTAAGAATATCGTTTCGATTATTGTCAATTGTATTTTGGAACTCTTGAATAGAAGAAATTTTTTCTCCATCTATTTCAACTACAACATCATCCTCATTAATATTCTCCCATCCTCTTCCTTCTTCAATATTGAATAATTGAATTGGATAGTATGAATACTGTGTTTCAACATTGTTAAATGTATAGTCAGTTAGTTTAGGGACTACAAATACTCTATTATTTGTTGATAGAAAAATTGAAAGTAAAATAACTGCAGTAATAAAGTTCATTACAATACCTGCAATTAAAACAAAAAACTTAATACCAAATGATCTATTTCTAAATCCCATTGGGCTCTCAGACTCTTGTTCTCCTTCTAAACTTACAAAACCTCCAAGAGGAAGAGCTCTTAATCTATAGTGTGTTTCTCTAATCTTTTTTTGAAAAAGTATTGGTCCAAAACCAATTGCAAATTCTTTTACTGGAATCTTTGAAATCTTAGCTGCAAGAAAATGTCCTAGCTCGTGTACGAATACAAGAAATCCTAGTATAAGGATAAAAAGAAATAGACTGATTAGAAAATTCATTAGCGTTTATTAAATTTTTAGTAATTCCTGTTCTTTTTTTTCTGTAAGAGAGTCGATCTCCTCGATTTTCTTATCAATTTGTGATTGAACGTTTTTTTGATCTCGTTCTTGATCATCTTCAGATACTCCTTCCATTCCCTCAATCTGTTTCATAAACTTTTGTCTTACTTGTCTCACTCTAACTCTAAAATGCTCAGCAACATCTCCTAAATCTTTCACTTTTGATTTTCTATCTTCTTCTGTAAGTGGAGCAAATTTAATTCTAATGCTGTCTCCTGAGTTAGCAACGCTACCTCCTAGATCTGCTTCTCTTAAAGCTTTTTCAACAGCAGGAACAATTGATTTATCCCAAACATTAACTTTTAGGGTCATAGCATCTTCAGCAACAATTTGCCCCATAGTATTAAGAGGATTCATTCCTCCGTAAGCCTCGACCATAACAGAATCATAATCAGAAGGGTTTGCTTTACCCGTTCGGATAGAAGCCAACTTCTTTTTAAAAGATTCGATAGCTTGTTCTAATTCTTTTTTTAGTTCTGATTCGTTAATTAACATTTTAGTCTTTATTTACTGAACAGTATTGAATATCCTGAGCTACATCAAACTTACTGAAAGAATTAATCTCAATTTTTTCTCCGATCTTTGCAACCATCTCACTAAGATAATCTTCAACAGTTCTATTCTCATCTGTAAATAGTGTTTGCTTCATTAGTACTGCATCAGCATAATACTTTTCAAGCTTTCCTTTCATAATATTCTCTTTTATATTATCAGATTTTCCTTCTAATTCTTTCTCAAATGTATCATTTAATTCACTTAGTTTCTTTTCACTAACACTTTCAACATTAATAAATTCTGGATTTGCTGCTGCTACTTGTAATGCTAAATCATTTGCAAATTTAACCATGTCAGGGCTTTTTGCTGCAAAATCAGTCTCACAACTAACTTCAACTACAGTTACTACTCTATTATTTCTATGAACATATACTCCTAGAATTCCGTTTGCTGCTGTTCTATCTTTTCTTTTATCAGCCTTAGCCATTCCTTTTTGTCTTAGATATTTCTTAGCCTCCTCAACATCTCCTTTTGAAGCTTCTAAAGCTTCTCTAACCGCATTAATCCCAGCACCAGTCTCTGTTCTAAGACTTTTTATCTCATCAAGTGTTGCCATATGTTTCAAAATAATAATTAAATTGGATTTAGTTTCAGTGAATTTTGTTGCTGCATTAAAATGCAAGCTACAAAATACTAATTACTAACTACTCACTAATTATACACACCTTTGGAATATCTTAAAGAAAATTATTTCTTTTTAGATTTTACTTTTCTCTTTTCTTTCTCTTCCTGAACTTTTTCTAAAATTCCTTTTCCTGAAATTAGAGCCTTCTTTCCTTTTATTACTTTTGGAGCTGCTGGCTTTATAGTTCTTCCAGTTGTAGGCATATCAAAGTCAACAGAGTCAGCTTTTTGATCAAATCCTTCAGTCTTCTTAATAATTTGCACTTCTGCTTTTGAGTAATCTTTTAAGTGATGTTTAATTCCTCCACCTTTATTTCCTTCTCTTACAGCTGCTGCTAGTGTTTTTACAAGCACTGTAATTGATGAGATTGCATCATCATTTGCAGGAATCGGATAGTTAATCTCCTCAGGATCTCCATTTGAGTCAACAATTCCTACGATAGGAATTCCAAGTTTATTAGCTTCAGCTACAGCATTCTTTTCATATTTCACATCAACAACAACAACTGCTTTAGGCATTCTTTCCATTGTCTTAACTCCTGAGTAAAGTCTACTTAACTTTGCCCATTCCTTTTTCATTAATGAAATCTCATATTTAGTTCTTCCTTCAACTCCCTTTTCAAACATAGTTTCTAAATTTCTAAGTCTTAAGAAACTTTCTCTAACCTTTTTAAAGTTTGTTAATGTTCCTCCTGCCCATCTTTGATTTACAAAGTGTGCTCCAGAGTTTACTGCATTATCTTTTACAATATTTGAAGCTTGTTTCTTTGTTCCAACAAAAATTACATCACCTCTTGAAGTAGCATCAATTAAGAATTCAACTGCCTTTTCTAGAAGTTCTCTTGTTCTTGTTATGTCAATGATATGAATATCACCTTTAACATCGTACAAGTATCTACTCATTTTTGGATCCCATCGTCTAGTCTCGTGACCAAACTGTGCACCTGCTTTAAATAAATCCTGAACTGATGGAATTTCTACTGAAGATTTTTTCTTCTTAGTATTATCAGCTTTTGGCTGAGTAGCATTTGAAGTTGTTTTAGCTGTCTTCTCAGCTTCTTTCTTTTCTGCCATTTTATTTCCTTTAAAATTAAAATATCTTCCGGGAAAGTATCGCTTTTCACGACAAGGAAAAATTTTCCCGTGCTGGTTTATTGCAGAAATTATACCACTACAATTAAAGAATTAGCAATTAGGACCTAAGAATTGCTTGAAAATTGTTATTGAATGTTTTATTGATATAATCTGCAAATTTAAATAAAATATATGAATATAACTTTAGATACAGCAGAAAATACATTTGCAATAGGTCATGCAAGTTTTGACGTTCAAAGAGTAACAGAAAGTCCTGAAGTTGTTGTGGATGGGATTACTTGTGATGTTTATTCTTTTACAAATGAAGATGAAAGTAGCCTTGGAGATTTAGGTTTAATAAGAATAAAGGAAGGAACAAATACTCCTATTCAACTTGTTACTGAAGGAAGTACAACATTTGAGCAGATCACACAAGGCGATGGATTAGTAATTTTAATGAGATTAGATAAGGAGACTGGTCGATATGAAAGGAATCTCTATTGGTTTAAAGATGGTGTAATGTTTTTTAATACAAATTCTGAATCAAATGAAGTTGCATGTGTTTATCCAGGTGACATTATGAGTATTTTTGCAATGACAGATTTAACAGCTATTGAGTTATGTTATGAACCACCATACAGAGAACAAAGATTTATAAATTTAGACAATGTATTGATCAGTGATGCAAACATTTTAAGTGCAGCAGCTGAGATTCGATCAACCTTAGAAAGACTTAGAGTAGGAAGAGAAGCTTAGAATTTGAATTCTTGTGATTTGTAATTTCTTTTACTCGTATCCCTTTGCCTGTAGTCTAAATGCATTAGCGTACTTACCATCTAATTCCATAAGGTCTTTGTGTTAACCATCTTCAATTACCCTACCCTCGTCTAAAACAAGTATTCTATCCGCATTTCTGACAGTTGAAAATCTATGAGAAATAATTATTACAGTTTTATTTGTAAAGAACTCGTAGATACTTTTAAAGATTTTAAACTCTGATTCAGCATCGATTGCTGCTGTAGGCTCATCGAAAATAACTACTGGAGTATTTCTATAAAAGAATCTTGATAATGCTATTTTTTGCCATTGACCTGTTGAGGGACGAATTCCTCCCTCAAATTTTCACTCAAAATCTGATTATATTTATTCTTATATTCTTGAATAAATTCATGCGCATCTGCACTTTTCATTGCTGATTCCATTTCTTCATCATCAGGAGTTTTATTTATATCACCCATTAAAATATTTTCTCGAACGGTTAAATGTCCGTATTTATTGTATTCCTGAGAAACAATCGAAAGATATTTATACCAGCTTTCAGCTTTTAGATCGTTTATATTTGTACCATCAATTAAAATCTCTCCTTCTGTAGCTCTATAAAATCTTGAAATTAATTTAACTGTCGTAGTTTTTCGTGCTCCATTTTTACCTACTATAGCGACTTTCTCTCCAGGTTTAGTTTCTAAATTAAAGTTTTCTAATACTTTTTTATCACTTCTTGGATACGAAAATGATACATTTTTAAATTCAATAAGAGGTGGTTTCTGGCTTATCTCTAGAGCAATTTCGCCATCCTTAACGCTAGGAGTTAAGTCAAACAATTCTTTTGTATCCTTAAATCTAATAGCTCTCTGTCGCATATTAAATATCTCAAATACTCCCCAGAAGAAATCACCATAAAAGATATCTATAGCTCTAATCTGAAAAGTAAATGTTCCGACAGTAATAAGCCCATCAATAAATCGCTTTAAGATTACAAAGTAACTTAAGAAAATAATGAAAGTGTTTGCTAATGAAAGAATAAATCCAAACGAGTGCCAAGCATCGTAAATTTTCTTTAATCTTGCAATATAACTTTTAAAGTAATCTTTAAATGCCCTATTGAAAAAGCTAAATGAACCAGTAGTTGTTACTTCTGCTAAAGGTTCAGAGGAACTAATCATATCTGAGTTCCAATATGCTTTCCTATTTTCCTCAGTTGTATCTAATTCTAGCTTCCAAACTTTAGCTAAATACCTCGTTTCTACTATCATTCTTGGAATAGCTAGAATCATTAGTATAGGAATTAATTCAGGGAAAAACGTAAGCAAGGTTAATCCAGCTATGAAGGCAGAAATTAATCTCGCAATTAATCCAACGGAATTATCTAAAAAGTACGGAATATTGTGAACATTATTAGATGCTCTTCTTATTTTATTAGCTACTTCAGGATCTTCAATTGTCTCAATTCCTAATTCAGCTATTTTCGTATAAATAACTGATTCAAGAAAGAAGTGACTTTTATTCATCATTAAGTTGCTTGAATAGTTTTCGATTTCTCTAATTAATGAAAAGAAAATTCTAATAAAGAAAAGGAGTGCTAAAGGGGTTAATACAGACTCAATCTTCGCATCAGTAGTTGCAATAGTAATAATTTGATCAATTATTACTCCAAAAACAAACGCAGAAACTAGATTCTCAATCTCCTTAATGGAAACAGTAACTAGTCTGACTAAGGTTAATAGTGGAACTTCTCTAAAGAATATTTTAAAAAGCCACTTTTCAATACTTAGAAATTCTCTAAGAGTTAGCGTTTCTTGCTTTTTTTTCGTCAGAAGTTTCAGCCATGAAATGGGAGTTAATACTAGTATAACGTAAGTAAAAGCAATATATTTCAGTTTCCTAAAATATTTAGAATTTGAATTGAACTATTCTTCCTTTTTCTTAGGAATTCTCTTTATATCCTTTACTTTCGGATAGTCTGGATGTGCCCAGAATTCCCCAAACTTTCCTGATCTAAGAAGATAATCTTTTCCATCATCTGTTTTAGGAGCTTTCCCAAAAAGTTCTTCCTGTTTTTTAGGAGTTAATACTAATGGTTTTGCATCTTTTACTTTAGGATAATCTGGATGTGCCCAGAATTCCCCAAACTTTCCTTTCTTTAAAACATAGTCTCTATTATCTTCTGTTTTAGGAGCAGGTTCATAACTCTCTTTAAAATCATCAGATTCTACTTTTTTCTCAATATCTTCTTTACTCTCTCCTTCAATACTTAACATTCCTTTACAATCTGGCCATTTTGAACAGCTATAGAATCGTCCATATCTTCCTAGTTTAATAATCATTGGAGATCCACACTCAGGACATTTAACGTCCTCAGGCGCTTCTCCTAGAACAGTGAATTCATCTCTTGGAATATTCTTTTCTGTTTCAGTAATATCTTTTTCAAAAGGAAAATAAAAATCTTTTAACATCTTTTTCCATTCAAGCTTTCCTTCAGCAATATTATCTAAATCATCTTCCATCTGACTAGTAAAATCATAATCAACTACTTTAGGGAAGTATGTTACGAGAAGTTTATTCACTACATTTCCTGTATCAGTTGGATAAAGGTATCTTCCCTCTTTTTCAACATATTTTCTCGACATAATAGTTGAGATTATAGAAGAATAAGTTGAAGGTCTTCCAATGCCTAGCTCTTCAAGCTTTTTAATTAATGAAGCTTCAGAATATCTTGCAGGTGGAAGTGTAAAGTGTTGAATAGCTTGAATAACTTTATGATTAAATTTATCTCCTTGATTTATTTCAGGTAAAATTACCTCCTTTTGGTTTTCTGTTTTTAAAGCTAAATATCCATCGAAAATAATTCTTGTTCCGTTAGCTTTAAATTTATGATCTTCAGATGTTTTCGCAATTACAGAAACGCCTTCTACTATTGCTGGATTCATCTGTGAAGAAATTGCTCGATTTCTAATTAATGTATATAGCTTTCTTTGTTCATCTGTAAAACTCTTATCAGATTCTACTTCCATATTTACAGGTCTTACACATTCGTGTGCTTCCTGAGAACCTTTTGATTTAGTTTTATAATGAATTTCTTTTTCAGGTAAATATTTATCTCCGAACTTCTTCTTAATAACTTTTCTAGCTGATGTTATCGCTTGATTAGACATACTTAATGAATCAGTTCTCATGTAAGTTATAAATCCATTTTCATAAAGCTTTTGAGCAATCATCATTGTTCTCTTTGAAGTAAATCCAAGTGTGTTAACAGCTGTTTGTTGTAGAGTACTAGTTGTAAATGGAGGCTTTGGATATCTTTTCGATTGTTTCTTATCTACACTTTCTACTTCTAAATCTTTATCTTTTATTTCTACAATAATCTTCTTAACTGATTTCTCTTCAGGAAGTCCCTTCTTGTTTTTTATATTATGTATGTATTCAAATGGTATTAACCCTGCGTCAATTCCTTTCTTCTCTTCATCTTTTTTATATATCTTAACTTCTGGAGTTGTCTTCTTTCCCTTATTAACATGTGTAGTAAGACTCCAGTATTCTTCAGAATTGAATGCATTTCTTTCCTCCTCTTTTTCAACAACTAAACGAAGAGCTACTGACTGAACTCTTCCAGCCGAAAGGCCAAACATAATTTTCTTCCAAAGAATTGGAGATAGTTTATATCCAACAAGCCTATCTAGAAATCTTCTAGCTTGTTGAGCATTTACAAGAGCCATATCAATATGCCTTGGATTCTTCATTGCCTCTTCAATAGCTTCTTTTGTAATCTCACTAAAAACAATTCTTTCTACTTTCTTATCTTTCTTTGGATTTCCTGCTTCTGTAATTGCTCCAAGTTTCTGGGCAACATGCCATGCAATAGCCTCTCCTTCTCTATCTAAGTCAACAGCTAGTATTAATTTATCTGCTTCTTTATATGCAGCCTTTAGTTCTTTAAGTGATTTAGAATTTGTTACTTCATAAGAAGCTTTAAAGTCAGACTCTGGTTCGATACCCATTTTAGACTTCGGAAGATCAACAACATGACCTTTTGAAGCCTTAACTAAATAGTCTTTTCCAAGATATTTATTTATTGTTTTTGCCTTTGAAGGCGATTCAACTATTACTAAACTCTTCATTATCAATAATAATATTTATAAAACTTACATCTCACACTAAAGTGTAACGACCGAAATTATCTTTGGCAATAATATTAAGTAATTATAGTTCTAAAGTTACTTCTAATACACTCTGAACACTTAATTTGGTTAACTCTGATAATTCATCTATATTTTTTGGTGAAAAGGTCAAAAGATCATAAAGTTTTAACTGCTCATTTGTCAAATCCAAGGCCATACTCTTTTTCGCAGTTTTAATATTAAATCCAAAGTCCAGAGCTAAAAGATCAGCATTTATATATATCTTAGCTAAGTTATCCTTAATCAAACTATTAGTTCCTTCTGCATTAACTTTCCCTATATCCCCAGGTACAGCATACACTTCTCTACTATATTCATTAGCTAATCTTGCAGTTATTAATGAACCGCTTTTAATTGGAGCTTCAACAACAATTGTTGTTCTGGATAGGCCTGCAATTAATCTATTTCTATGAGCAAACATTCCTGGAAAGATTTTTATCTCTGGAGCTGTCTCAGAACAGATTAGCCCATCTTGATCTAGAATCTTTTTGTAAATTTTATAGTTTGTAGATGGATTAGAAGCATGTGGACTTGTTGCAAGGACTGCTATATTTGGAACATTATGGCTTAGTGAAACTTCATGAGCTATTGAATCAATGCAGCTTGCTAATCCGCTACATACTGTAATATTTCTATTTAAATTGTTAAATAAATCATTTATAACTTTTCTACCATAATCAGTACTCTTTCTTGTGCCAACAATAGAAAGAATATTATTATCATTAAATCTCTTAATATTACCTTATAGTAGATTCCAATAGGAGGATCATTTATTGTTTTTAAAAGCTCTGGATATTCTTCCTCATGATAGTAAACAATATTAATTCCATACTTTTTTAACAATGCCTTAAGATTAGTATCATCAAAATTTAAGGCAAAATTAAATACTGATTTAAGTTTAGGACTAAATTTCAAAATGTTAAACGAAGCTTCATTAAATAAAGCTTCAACACTTCCAAACTCATTAATTAAATTTTTAAAAGTAACCGGTCCAAAGCCTTTAGCTGCGTGTAAACCAGCAATAAATAAGTTTAAATTATACATTTTAGCTAACTTAAATAGAACTTAAAAAGTCTTTTAATAGTGGGGCAATATAATAACCTCCCCTACCGTATTGGTGAAAGAAGCTAAAAGTGTAGGTTTCGTTATTATAGTCGAAAGTTCCAACAATCCAACTGTGTACTCGTTCTACTTGAACTCCATTAATATTTTCATATGTTTCAGCCGACCCGGTTTTAGCTTTTACATTGTAGGGGATATCTTTAAGAAATCTGTACACTGCGCTCTCAATACTATAAGCTACTCCACTTAGTCCTTCAAAAATACTTTCTGCATAATTGCTATTAAATTTCTCGTAAGTAATATTTGTTGTATTATTTTTATGCTCTATTCCTTTATCTGTTTCTATATAATCTACAACTGATGGAGTTACCTTTAAGCCATTATTAGCTAAAATAGCTAATATATACGATACCTGTATTGGACTTACTACGACTGCTCCTTGACCTATAGCAGCGTTACAGATATCACCATCAAACCAACTCTCACCTGTAACACTAACCTTATACTCAGGTGAGTCCATATTCCCTGGATTTTCACCTTCAAGCTCTATTCCTGTAAGCGATCCGACACCAAATTTCTCTGCAGTTTCGACAAATTTAGAGATTCCTTTCTCCTCACTTAATTTCAAAGTGAAGTTACAAAAATATAAATTAGATGATTTTTCTAATGCTCTTTTTAGATTCATTGTTCCATAAAAGTTCTTCCCGAATTCACAAAAATCATATCCTCCACCTAACTGCATACATTGATTCGAAAAAAATTGAGTTGTTGGAGTTATTATTTCATTTTCAAGAAGTGCATATGAAGTAACAATTTTAAAAATAGAACCAGGAGTATAAGCTCCTCCTATAGCCTTATCTAATAATGGCTGTTTTCGACTCTGTTCTAGATATGTAAATGTTTCTGGATCTATTCCTCTAACTATTTCATTTGTATTAAACCCTGGATATGAAACCATTGCTTTAATATCTCCTGTTTTTGCATTCATTATTACCCCAGCTCCTCCAGCAGCATTGTGTTGCTCTGTGGACTCTCCTAGAAGCTTATACAATGTGTTCTGCCAGTATGCGTCAATTGTTAAATGTACATTTCCTCCAGATTTTGAAGGAATTTGAATCTCAGATAAACCATCCTTAATCCTTCTACCTTTAGTTCCTCTTAAAAATTCTTCATATAGTTTCTCAACTCTATATTTACCTACATATTCATCACTTGAATATCCGTTTAAAATATCCTCTTCAGTAACTGGACCTGTATATCCTAAGATATGTGAAAATTCCTCTGGGTATAAATATTTTCGTATGTAATGAGGTTTAAAATTTAACACTTCATTTTCAATGTTAAAACTTTCAAAAATAGCTATTTCATCAACACTTAAATTCTTAACTAATAACTTATTTTGCTCTAATTCAGAATTAATATCATTAAGCAGCAAAATCATATCTTCTCTATTATTTAATGATAGGTAGGCTTTAAGCGCATCATAGCTATCAGCTAAATCTGATGAGTATATTAAGCTAACATCATAAACAAGTTCATTTTCAGCAAGAATTCTTCCTCTGGAGTCAAGTATAAGCCCTCTTGGAGCGTCTATAACGTCCTCTGAGACAATAAAGTTAATAGACATAGCTTCTAGATCTGAACCTTCTCTATACTGCACTAAAAAAGCAAATAAAAGGACAATTGTAAGCCCAAAAAAATAAATTGCTTGTACTGGTAAAAAGAAATGTCTTTTCTCCATTACAGAAAGATAAGATCTTTAACTTTAAAATTATCTAATAATTCGAGGGAAGAATTAATATATTCAAGTCCGTAAACAGAACTATAAATATCTGAATTAATATTAACATCTAAATTTATATTTGCTTTAATAAATTCAGAAACCCCTTTAATATTTATCCCCCCACCGGTTAAAGAAAGTCCAGTATTTATTACCTGATCTATTATTTCAGATGGTGCTTTTTCTATAATTTTTTGAATTGAAGATAAAAGAATCTCAAGGTCTGAATATATAATGTCTTTAATTTCATTTATATCAATTTTAATCTTGATTGGGAGACCACTTCTTAAGTTCTTTGAACTGACTTCAATATCCATTTTCTTTTTTGAGTTAAGATCAATATTTTTTATTACTTCTAAAATTTTCTTTTCTGAAACAACAACTGAGTACTTTTCTTTAAGATGTGTTGAAATTGATCTAATCAATGTTCTAATACCGAATTGAAAGGTTGAGTCATAAAGTATCTCATTATCAACTATGATTAATAGGTCTGTAATTGAGTAGCCTACTTTAGTAACTACTGCGCTAGAGCTACTATTATCTTTATTAACATAATGAGAAGATACCCCTTCGTTAATAAATGTAACCGAACTAACTCCGAAAGATGTTATTGCGTCAGTAAAAGCTGAAAGTTCGACTTCAGAAAAATTAGAATGAACTGCTACTAGAATATTTGGTCTTAAAAACTTTGAAACTATATTCATTTCATTAAGTATTTCAGAAAGATTGTATTTTAAAAACAATTCAGTAGCTTTAAAATCCTGTATTGTACCGTTATTAAATGGCCTAATTACCTGATATTTATTGCCCGAAACCTTTTTTAAAGCTTCCTCTCCTATTGCTTGAATCTCTTCATAATCATTATCTGTATAGACAATAGAGGGTATATGGATTTTTTTATTTGTTGAAGGTGAATACGCCTTAAAAAGGTACGAACCAAATTCTAAGTAAATAGTATTTGCGTATTTTTTTCTTAATTTAAAAAGCATTTCAGTAAGCCGAAATCGGGAATTGAACCCGAGACCTCACCCTTACCATGGGTGCGCTCTACCATCTGAGCTATTCCGGCAGGATTAATAGTTATTTAAGAATTATACAGTATGAGGATAATTAGAAAAATCCGGAGAGAAGGATTTGAACCTCCGTAGACCTAAGGTCGCCTGATTTACAGTCAGGTGCGATTGACCGCTCCGCCATCTCCGGATAAAAAGCATGAAGTGCTTAGTAATTAGTAATTAGAAACTTTAATACTCAGTACTAATTACTAAGTACTTATTGATAAGCCATACCTTCGCAAAGGCTTAGGCAGGCTCTCATTTTTCTTATTTCTCGAATTGCTCGAAAAGAAAAATGGAGCTGGAACTGGGACTCGAACCCAGGACCAACTGTTTACAAAACAGTCGCTCTACCAACTGAGCTATTCCAGCATTGTTTTCGAACTTAAATCACAGTTCCAAATTCTAAACATGAATCATATTTTATTTAGGATTTGCAGTTTGTTTATTGTGATTTATATATTAATGTTCACTTCAATAGAGAGTGTAGAAATAATTTAACAAACTCTTTTTAGGACTTTTCAAGTATAACAAAACTTTGCAAAATATTACAAGATACGATAAAATCAATTCGTCGTTTTAAACAAATTTTAAAAGAATCATGTCAAAAGTTTGCGAAATATCAGGAAAAAGAACAATTTCAGGAAACAGAATTCAGCACCGAAGAGGTAAGTCTGGATCTAGTGGTACATGGAATTATAAAGCTCCAAAGACTAGAAGAAAATGGAAGCCAAACCTTAGAAAGGTAAAGGTTGAAATTAAAGGACAAACTAAAAGAATTAAAGTAAGCATGAAAGCTTACAAAAAATTAAGAAAGGCAGCTTTAGTAGAATCAACAAATTAATATGGTTTTCTATGGTCGGAATATTGTTCTAGAAGCAATACGATCACAACATAAATGCACTTCAATCATTCTTCAAGAAGGTATTTCAGAAACCGAGAAGATAGCTACAATTCTGACCGAAGCAAAAGCTAAGCAAATACCAATCTCATATCAATCAAGAAAAGAAATATCTAGTATTACTAAGTCTGAAGAACATCAAGGCGTTTTAGTAAATGTTGATTATAAGATTTTTAATTTAAAGGATCTTATCGGAAAGGAAGATCAACAATCATTCATTTATATTTCTACTGCAACTTTCGAACATAATATTGGAGCGATCTCTAGATCAGCTGAAGTAGCAGGTTTAAGCGGAGTTATTATTCCTAAAGATGCAGATGTAACTCCAACTGTGGCTAAAACTTCTGCAGGAGCAATATTTCATATTCCAATAATTAAACTACCAATTTTTAATGCTATTAAAACTTTGAAAGATGCAAATTTCTTTATCTTTGGAATAGAAAGAGATGGAATTACTTATTATAAAACTAATCTGACTGAAAATACTCTGTTTATTATCGGAGGTGAAGATAAATCTCTATCTGATTCAGTTCGAAATAAATGTGATGAAATTTTAGAAATTCCCCAAAGTGGTAAAGTAAATTCACTAAACATGAGCGTAGCCTCAAGTATTGTTCTGTTCGAAAGAAACAGACAAATGTCTAAAAGCTAACAGCTATTTACTAATTCCCTATTCATTTAATTCTTCATCTGTCATAATTACGTTAATAATTTTATTCTTATGTTTAAGAAGGAGAATCAAATCTGGCTTTACTTAATTGGTGTTCTTATTATGTTCGGTCTACTTGGACTTAGTACTCAGAATATTCTTTTCCCTTTCTTTACTGGAGAAGAACCTGTAAATATAAGCCCAGTATATGAAAGAGCTCCCGATCGATTTATCGATACAACACTTGATTACAGAGCAAGTATTATTACTAATTTCGGAAACATAACTATAGACTTATTCGAAAACTCAGCTCCTAATAATGTAAATAATTTTGCTTTCCTTTCTAACGAAGACTTCTATGTGGGAACTAAATTCCATAGATTAAATCCTGGATTATTAGTTCAAGGAGGAGACAGAAATACATTAAATAATAATCAAGTTGACGATGGATTGGGAGGACCAGGTTATGTAGTTAGAGATGAAATTAATCTTAACTCTCTTAATTTAAGTGAGGACAGAATCGATGAACTTGAGAGAATGGGTATACGTTCAAATAATGATGTACAGAGTAATAATCTCGTAAAGTATACAATTGCTATGGCTAGTAGTGGATTTAACACCAATGGTTCTCAATTCTTCATAGTATTAGCAAATTCTTCAGATCCTAGAGTTCAATTGATGAATGGACAATTTACAGTTATTGGACAAGTTACTGATGGATTTGCTACACTTAATGCGATAAATCAAGTTCCAGTTAATAATCCCCAAAATAATGCCCCAAGACCTACACAAGATATTGTTGTAGAGGATATTCAAATTTATACAATATAAGTTTATGAAAAAAATATTAACCTTACCTAATTTGGTAATCTTAGGCTTGCCTATTTTGTTTCTAATTGGATTTGTTATTTCGTTAAACTATTCAAATAAACCACTCCCGACTATTAATTTCTCAAATGAACCTGAATACGATCATATCTATTCTAAGTATGCTTATATTTCAGGCAGCGTTATAAATCCAGGAGTATACAAGATAGATAATGATACGAGAATTGTAGATTTAGTAGAACTAGCTGGTGGATTCAGCTCAGATGCAGATAGTAACATTGTATCTGAACAAATTAATTTATCAAAAATTTTAGAGGATGAAGAGCATGTTTTTATACCGTCAACAAATATAAGTAACAAAAATAACGCACTTGGTTCCTCTACTCCATCAACAAATAATTCTTTAATTAATCTTAATGCTGCCACATTACAACAACTTATTTCTCTGCCTAATATTGGAGAATCGACTGCTCAAAAAATTATAAATGCTAGGCCGTTTAATTCTATAGAAGACCTGCTAAACGTTGAGGGTATTGGAGAAAAGACATTTGACTCTATAAAATCATTAGTTACAATTTAATGAAACTGAATGAATATCTATTGTTCAGAATTAAATTTCTAATCAAGAAAATTTTACTTCTAAAAGAATTCTATTCACTCATATTCTTTATTAATTGCTTATTAACTATAATAATAAACCCACTTCTTGTTTTGATTATTTTCTTAATTCAAGTAATTGCTTTTAGGAAAGTCAAATCAATCCTAGTTTGTGCCCTCGCTATTATTATTGCTTTAGTTTTTTTCTTTTTCGTGGAAAAGTTTTTTAATAATGAATTAGAAAACATGAACTTTAGTTCAGAAATTAGTGGAACTATTATAGAGCCGCCGAATCATAATGAATATAATAGTTCATTTATATTAAATATACCTGAATTAAAAGGTAACATTTATGTTATTTCTAGAAAAAATGAAGAGCTCTCACAAGGAGACAGAATTAGGATTGAGAATAATATTGTTAAAACTGATTTAAATGAACCTTTTTATGAATACCTTTATTCAAAGAAGGTTTGGTATGAGAGTAAAAGCCTTAATTCTCTTGAGGTTATAGAAAAGAATAGGAACGTATTTATTTTATTAAAAAAATTTAATCAGTACTTTTAGTTCTAGCTCCCCTGAAACATCAAGCTTAATTAGTGGTGTACTTTTAGGAGCTGATGATAATTTAGATAAAGAGAATAAAGAATATCTTCAAAAAACTGGAACTTCACATATAATTTCAGCATCAGGATTCAATGTTCTTATTGTATACATCTTAATAAATTCAATTACTAAAAGATTTTCTAAAAGTAAACAATTGCTCTTATCATCAATTGGATGCGTGTTTTATGTATTTACAATTGGGACTTATATTCTTACTGCACTAAGAGCTTTATTTATGCTTTTAATAACTCAGTTTGGGCTCAATTATGGAAGAAAGAACTCAGCATTGTATTATCTTATAATTTCAACTTTCCTAATATCTTTACTCTACCCTTTCTATATTACAAATATTAGTTTTACTCTATCTTTCTTCTCAACCCTAAGTCTTTTTACCTTAGGGAATTACTTTAAAAAATATTTTGATCATTTACCTGAGATTATAAGTGATAACTTATCAGCAAGCCTTGCAGCAATTATTGGAACAACTCCTATTACTTTTATTTCGTTTGGAACTTTTTCTCTTGTTGCTCCAGTTGTTAATATTTTAGTTTTGCCATTAATCCCAATAATAATGTATCTCGGAGCTATCAGTTCCATACTTAATTTAACTAAGTTAACACCAATCGCTGATTTTCTTTTATACATCAACGAATCATTATCAAGAACCTTTTGGAGTATAGTAAAATTTTTTGGGAATTTAGAAGTAAGTAATACCTCAAATATTTTAATAATTTCTTTAATTTTACTTTTAGCTGTATATTTTCTTATAAAGTCAGATATTAAAAGCATTAATGAAAAATTCTTTCTTTACAAAATTAATCATAGTAGCTCTTTTAATAATCTTTAATTTTCAAATCTTCTATGAAATTAAAGATTAAAGGGACGATTTAGGATATTTAGATATCTTTATTTTAGACGTAGGTCAGGGAGATGCAATACTTATAAAAACACTTGATAAACATTGGGCTTTTATAGATTCAGGAAGGGACGATAAAGTTTTAGATGAAGCATCAGGAATTATTCCAATACTACAAAGAGAATTAATATTTATAATGGCTTCACACCCTGATGCAGACCATATTGGAGGTATGGATACATTGCTTGAAAGATTTAACCCTAACATGTTTTTTATTTTTAAAGATGATAAACAATCTCCAGAATACTTAAAACTTGTTAATAGCTTGAGTAATATTCAAAATGCTCATTTAACATATGAGGATGATTTTAAAATTAATGAGTTAGATTTTAACGTTTTATGGCCAATAATCACTATTAGTCCTCTTGGGATAGATAATGTAAATAATGCATCATATGGAATAGAAATTAATTTTAATAATTTCACTTTTGTGACTCTTGGGGATATAGAAAGTTTAAAAGTAAAAATGCAAAGTATAAAATTATAGATACTTAAGGTAAAATAGGCCACGAATTAATTATTATCCAATATATTTATGAACAAAAAGGATTCTACAAATTACGAAAGAACTCTTGTTCTAGTTAAGCCAGATGGAGTACAAAGAGCTCTAGTTGGAGAAATTATCTCTAGATTTGAGAGAAAAGGGTTAAAACTAGTTGCTATGAAAATGGTTTGGCCAACTGCAAAGCAGGCAGCTGATCATTACTATTGGTCTGATGAGGAGAAAATGGGAAATGGAAAAAGAACAATTGAAGCTTATGCTGAACGAGGAATTGAACTAAAAGAAGATCCTATTAAGCTTGCAGAAAAAACACAGTCAAAATTATTAAGATACCTACAAGCTGGTCCAATCGTAGCTCTAGTAATTGAAGGAGCTCATGCAATTGCGCATGTAAGAAAACTTGTAGGGAGTGGAAATCCATTACAAGCTGATGTTGGAACAATTAGAGCAGACTATTCAATTGATTCATATATTCTTGCTGATGAAACTGATCGAATTACACGAAATCTAATACATGCTTCAGGAAATGTCTCAGAAGCTGAAAGAGAACTAAAAGTTTGGTTTAAAGAAGGAGAGATTGTTGAGTATGATCTAGCCATAGAAAAAATCCTATACGAAAAAGAATGGGAAGATCTTCGAGATGATTTAACTAAAAAAGATTAACTAATTTCTTTAGAAGTTATTTAGTACCTAAGTACACAAGTACCTAGGTACTTTTTAGTTAGAGTATAATTACTTATGAGAATTAGACCTATACTTGCATTAGATTTCGGTACTGCAAACTGCATGATAATTAGAGATGATAGCGGTATTGTTGTAAACGAACCAACAGTGGTTGCTATTTCAATAAAAGATAAGAAAGTTTTAGCAGTTGGTTCAGAAGCAAAAGATATGCTTGGAAAAGAACCCAAAAATATTATTGCAAGAAGACCACTTAAAAATGGAGGAATATCTAATTACGGATTAGCGTATTCATTACTGTCAAAATTTCTTGATCAATCCTTAGGACGATGGAGAATAGTTAAGCCTGATGTTATTGTTTCTGTCCCTTCTAAACTAAATTCAATAGAGGAGAGAGCACTTGTTAAAGCTTTAGAATCATACGGAGTTAATAAAATTCACCTTTTTCCTGAAGCAATGGCAGCAGCAATAGGTGCGGATCTTCCAGTAAAAAAACCTGAAGGCAATATGATTGTTAATTTGGGTGGAGGTACAGCTGAGATCGCCTTAATATCTTTAGAAGGTATAGTTGTTTCAAGATCGCATGTTGGAACTGGCGATGCAATTAATCAGGCGATAATTGATTATTTAAGACAACACTATAATCTTGTTATTGGTGAACTAACAGCTGAGAAAATTAAAATCACTATTGGAAATGCTCTAAGAACTGAGGAAGATGAATCAATTATAGTGTCCGGAAAAGATTTAATTCGTGGAAAGTCTAAGTCTATTGAACTTACATCTAATGATATATTGCCCACAATCAGAGAAGTTTTAAATAAACTTTTAGTAACAATTAATGAGGTTATTGAGGAGGCTCCTTCAGAACTAGTTACAGATTTAGCAGATAGAGGTATTGCAATTAGTGGAGGAACAGCAGGTCTTAAAAATATTGATGTATTTTTAACAAAATCGTTAGGTATACCTTGTTACATTGTCGATGATCCAATAAGTTGTGTTGTAAGAGGATTATCTAGAAGTATTTTAGTCTAAGTATTTTTTAAAAAAGGTTAATACTTTTTCTTTAAAGTTTTCTGGTATTGAGTTTTCTTCTTCAGTAAAACTTAAATATTTTTCTTTGTATTCTTCTACATCAATATTATCTAGGGCAAGTTCAAAATCTTCTCTTTTTGGATACTCCGAAAATTCTACTTCCAGATCTTTTTCAAGAAGCATTGCTAAAGCTAATTTTGATTCATTAATATCTCCCACACATTCAAACGGCTTTTGTTTTTCATCACAAAGCTTAATTATCTCCTCTCTAATTTTTTTATCTTCTATTAGATCAGAGCCAAAAATTTCCTTTAATTGTTCATTATCTATGAAAGGGGCAAGAATAAGGTAAACGAAAGCGCATTTTGCACATTTTCCGCACCACTCACTTGTTGATTGTCTTAAATTACAGCTTACAAATAAATTATGATACTTATTGAATCTAGAAAATATCTTTGCAATTTGAAGTTCGTAAAGAGGTCTTAGAATGCTAAAGTAGAATGGTTTAAGGTTTCTTTCCTTTAGTAAATTTTGAAAAAGTTTCTCAAACTCATAAGATTTAGAATATTGATGATTTATTGTTATTCCACTTATTTCCATTGTTCCAAAGTTAGATGAATGTTCATTCGCTGTAATGATGTAATCAACATCTTCAAGATACCCTATCCAAGTAGACAGAAAGGCAAGGTACATACTTATAGGTTTATGACCAAGAGTTTTTTTTATTATAAAGTTTTGCATCTCTTTTTCTTGTTATTATTCGATTATTTTCAATTCCTGAAGCATGTCTCATTGCTTTTCGATGTGTCTGATCTGCTAATGAAAACCATATTGGATCTAAACCAGCCTCCTTAACAGCTTCTATACAAACTGCACTATCTTTTCCTCCACAGTTTAATACAAGAGCTTTACCTGAGTTTTTAATATCATTAGTAAAGTCTTCAAGCTTTTTGTCTTCTGATCTATTTTTAAAGATTGTTCTTTTGAAAATATCAATTCCATTTGTGTATTTATGCTCTCCAAGACCATGAAAGAAAATCTCTTCAAATATTTTTAATTCTGAGTTGCTTAGAGTAACTGGCTCAATAATAACCTCATCAATAAATTCTAAATTATAGAAGTAGATTATGTTAGATAAACCTAGTAAATGAGTTATTAACTTAAATTCGTTATGATTTTTTTGCTTCTACAATAGACCTTAAATCGCTTTCAAAATAAGTATTATAGACAAAGTTATCATTATCTAGTGTGTAATAATGTTCAACAGTATCCTCTTTTATTTCATACCCATGGTAGTAAACAGTTTTCATATATTTTTTTAAGTATTAGTAATTATACCAAGATAAAATGAATGTTTTTTAAAAATGAGCTAAAATCTAAAGTATTAAACTTATATAAATGGAAAAAAGAAAACTAGTTTTTTTAAATTTCAGCGATAAGCTGCATTTTCCTCTTTTTAAAAAACTTGAAGAACAATACAATTTTGAATCAAGTTTTTTTAGCTTTGAAGACGTTATTGTTACACCTGAAACCCTAATAGTAGGAGGAGCTGAGATAACTTCATTTGATCATATTCTTTTAGGAATGATGGGTAAACATTTAGAAGTTTCAAATTATGTAATTAGCCTCTTAACTAAAAAAAATATAAAGTTTTTCAAATACGGATGTCCAAAAGATAAAGCTAATAAACTTAATGAGTACAAAGTATTGACTGATAATAATCTACCAGCAATTCCGACACTATTTGCAAAACTTAATACGAAAGGACTTACATATTATGCTGAAGAAAAGGTCGGTTATCCAATGATTATTAAACCAGTTGATGGTTCAAAAGGTAGAGGTGTTGTTAAAATTAATGATTTCTATTCACTAGTAGAGTATGTAAAGAGCTCTGAGGAGGATAAATTATGCCTTTTTCAGCACTTTATAGAGAATGATGGAGATTATAGGGTTTTCATACTAAAAGATCGAATTTTAGGCATTATGAAGCGAACGCCGAATGATCCTGAGGAGTTTAGGTCAAATATTTCTCTCGGAGGAAGAGGAGAGGCCTCAGACTTACCTGAAGATATTAAAAACTTGTGTATTCAAGCAGTAAAATCATATGACTTAGATATCGCAGGTGTTGATGTTATTCAAGATAAGAACACAGGAAGCTACTTTATTATGGAAGTAAATCAGGCTCCACAGTTTGAAGGTTTAAGAAAATATGTTGGAGTAAAAGTTGAAGAAGAAATAATAAAAAGTATTCTTGATACTTAATTGATATTAATCAGTAACCTTATATCCCTAACCGTCAAGAGATTCTCTTGAAAGCTTTAACTTACTCCATATAAAAACTGTTGTGCTTTTTTCAGAAAGTGTTTTTATTTTTTCAAGCGATTTCTTCTCATCTTCAAGTATCTCTATTGTTAATCCTGGAATTTCCTTTTCTAATATTTCTTTAAATTTAGAGCTTACCTCACCTTTCTTATACTTTGAGAATTCTCCGGAATATTTAGAAGAGTAAGTATTATAAAGATAGAAGTTTGCGATCTTTTCTTTATTGTTTCTAATTTTTTTCAACATATCTATTAATGACATTATTAATCTCACCAACAGGATTACTCAATCTATAAAAAAGGTTAATAGGTTCTTTTCTTAAGTTATAGGCATAATCTATTATTAAACTAAGAGATTCAGCTCCATGAGCATAGTCTAAAATAACTATTTGATCATTCTTTTTATATAAAACATTTCGTCCGTAATTCTCATTTTTTTGTATGAACTTAATGATTTTGACAAGCTCTCATTACTAATGTTTAAGACAGAACTTGCATAAGTAACAGCAAATAAAATATTCTCAATAACAAAACTAGAGCTTAGCTCTTCTTTATATTTATAACTGTCTAAACTTAGAATCTCTCCTTTTTTTAAAGAGTAAATTTTATTTTCAAAAGAGTAGTAAACATCGCTTAGTTCATTAGAACTATTTGGCTTATCTTTTGAGATTCCTATAAGTTCAATCTCTTTTTCGTTAATTCTTGGATCCATTGGGATTTTTATTGTATATGGATTATCAAGATTAAAAATAAGCCTTCCATTATTTTTTAAGTTATCTAGTATAAAAAGCTTTTTTGCAAGATATCATTCTCATCCAAAACATTTTTATTTAGATGAGCTCTAAAAACATTTGTAAAAATAGCAACATCACTAGGTTTAGGAATTCCAACACCACTGTCAGCACAGCCTATTGAAGCTTCAAGAATTACTAAATATTTATTAAAACTTGAATTATCATTCTTATTTAAGTTCCAGTATAAAAATCTTCCTGGCTCAACATTTGGTGATTTTCCATAATTTTTAATAGAATCTTCATAAGTTGTTATCTGTTCGCCGTTTCTATATGAACCTGATGAATTAACGTTTATGATTAAATGAGATTTGAGATTCTCTGTAGCAAAGTGTTCTATTAGTCCAGCTACTGAAGTTTTACCTTTAGTGACCTCTAAATGTAGATAATTACCAGATAAGGACAAATGAATTTTATCAAA
>CAZWRA010000008.1:0-38651 GCA_964635995.1 uncultured Candidatus Saccharibacteria bacterium | reverse complement strand
CATTGCAAGCAATTTCGACCGCAAAAGTGGGGATTATCTTCCTTTAGTTTACAATTTTTTCTCTCCGAAACTGGAATACTAAACTGAAGAATAACTTCGTCTAATAGTTCTTGTTCATCTAATCTTGTTATTAACTGCTCTGCCCATTCAAAAAGAGTTTTTACTTTAAACCTTGAATAGTCAGTCTCAGCTTCAAAACCTAATTCTGCCTCTGATTCGATTGTTAGGTTGTTACGTAAATCAGGATCGTTAACCATATTGTTATATATTATAGGTATATATTATATCACTTGATTAGCTTTTTTTAAAGACGGGTAACATTGAGGATTAATAATTGGAGGAGTAAGATATTAAATAAAGAGTTATAGCTACAAATGATTTCATTAACAAACAAAACAGTTTTAATCACAGGTTCAAATGGAGGAATTGGCTCAGCTATTGTAGAAGCTTTTAAAAAAGAAGAAGCAAACTTAATTCTTATTGATAAAGATCAAAATAAACATATTGATATTACAAATTATTTTAAATGTGATTTAACGAATAAAGGTTCGCTTTTTAATGTTTTACATGAGATAAAAAATAGATTTGAAGTAATTGATGTCTTAATTAATAACGCAGGAATAGGTTTTTATAAAAGATTTTCTGAAACATCTTTAGAGGATTTCGATACAACATTTAAAGTTAATGTAGATGCCCCTTTTATAATTTCTAAAATCCTTTTAGAAAAAGTTTTAATGAGTGAAGTTAAAACAATAATAAATATTGGATCGTTTGTTGGAGTTGATCCAGTAATTGAGCGAAGTGTGTATTGTGCTTCTAAATTTGCATTAAGAGGATTTTCATTAACTTTATCTGAAGAATTAAAAGATCAGCTAAAAATTTCTTACTATAGACTCGGAAGTGTTCTTACAGATTTCGGACCCCTAGATGTTGAAGATAAATTAAAACTTGAACAGGAAGGAAAAAAATATTTGAAGCCTTTTAATGTAGCTTCAGACATTATTAATAGAATTCAGAATAATTCGCTTGAACCTGAGATTATTTTGAACCCTTAGTGTTTTTTGTTTTGATTGTCTTATATCCAAAGTAAGCAATTCCTGAGAAAAAAAGAATTCCGAATAATATTCCTAATATTACTGTTGTATTACTTTCGTCATCTTCTTCAACAAGATTAGAGTAAGTAAAATATTCAATCTCTTCATTTTCAACTAAAGTATTTAATGCTGTAATGTCTTCATTAGCAGAAGTTATTTGTGTCGTTCTTGAGCATAAATTCGCGGAATATTCTCCTTCATCTTGGGTCGCATAAACAAGATACTCTTCCCCATCTTCAAAACTAATTCCACAAGCCGCACTGTCCTTGGCTGTTGAGACAATGATCTCATTAGTTAAGCTTTCTTCACCATATGAACCACTAACAGTAAATGTAACATCAAAACCAAGTTCATTTGAATCAATATCTGAAACTACTCCAGTAAACACAGCATCACTTTCCATAAATGCTTCTTCGGGAGGGGATGGAGGAAGGCATGAACATGCAGAAACTCCTCTTATCGTTAAAAGTGTTATTATACTGAAAGTAGCGAGAAAAGATATTTTCTTCATAGTAAGAGTATTAAAAAAAGATAATCTACATTATAATTCATTTCAGTTTTGAATTTTAATGAATTTTTGGAAAGAACTTAAAAAACCTTTTTCTGTTTTAGCTCCTATGGAGGATGTAACAGATATCGTATTTAGAACACTTATAGCAGAGTGTGGAAGGCCAGACGTCTTTTTTACAGAATTCACAAGCGCCGAAGGAATGTTTTCAAGAGGAAGAGAGATGGTTATAAAAAGGCTTAAACGTTGCGAAAATGAAAGTCCAATTGTGGCTCAAGTTTGGGGAAAAAGGCCTCAAAATTATTTAAAAGCTGCAAGAGAAATTTATGAGATGGGTTTTGATGGGGTAGATATAAATATGGGTTGTCCTGTTAAGAAAATTGTAAAAGGAGGCGCTTGCTCTGCTCTTATAGATAATCCGACATTAGCATCAGAAATAATTAACGCTACAATCGAAGGAGCTAATGGGAAAATTCCAGTAAGTGTAAAAACAAGGCTTGGATTTAGCTATAAGAAAACTGAAGAATGGGCAGAGTTTTTATTCAGTCATAATTTTCAAGCTTTAACGATGCATGGAAGAGTTGCAAAAGATCTTTCTAAATACCCAGCAAACTGGGATGAAATTAAAAAAGTTGTTGAAATAAAAAATTCATTAAATAAAAATATTGTAATTATCGGTAATGGAGACGTTGAAAGATATGAAGAGATTCAAGAAAAACATGAGAAATATGGAGTTGATGGAGTAATGATTGGTCGAGGAGTTTTTAAAGATCCATTTGTTTTTAATCCAGACAAAAGTTTTGATGATTTAACAGTTTCAGAGAAATTAAAGCTTCTATTAAGACACGTTGAACTATTTAATGAACAGTGGGCAGATAAGAAAAGTTTTTTGATTCTTAGAAGATTTTTTAAAATCTATATTAATGGTTTTGAGAATGCTTCTGATCTTAGAGAAAAAGTTATGAACTCTCAATCCATTGAACACGTTAAAGAAATCATAACAGAATTCAATTCAATTTAAAGATTTGTTAGACTTATATTGCTTCTAAATTTTTAAGTTCTTTAAAATGTCTTCAATAACAAACGAGTCACCTGCTGAATCAGTCGAACCCTCGGGAGTTTTTGAAGAAACACCTAAACCTAGACCGGAAGTATTTGTAGATGGAATGGGAAATATCTTGAATTTTTTTGGAAATATTCTCGAGCAGACTTTAATAGATGCAGAAAATAAAGTTATTGATCCAAAAAAATGAAATCTCTGCAACATCATGAGGAATTAATTTATGGTTTGTTTAAAACTTATAGACAAAAAGTATTACCATTAATGGAAAATGAAGTTAGTAGAGTTGTTATGACTGGTTATATGCATGATATTGCTACTCCACTTGCAAATATTCATATGGAGTTAAATTATTAACCGCTAAATTATGTGATGCCGAGTATCCTAGTGTTGTATTAGAGTCGTTAAGGAATATTAAATCAAGTTATGATCAGATTTATGGGCTATTAGGTTTTTTAAGAACAGAGTTAACAAGAGGTTCAAAGCTAAATATAGAAGTAATAGATGTTCCTAGATACATGAACAAACTTTTAAGTAATTCTAGATCGTTCATTCAAGGAAGAAACGTAGTGCTTTGGCCACATGATCAATTAGGTTCAATGTATAAATCTATGCTTCTATCTGCTGGATTTAATGAGGAATTTGCAGACATGCTTATTAGTATTAACAGCTATAACCCTGAAGTCGATCAACCCTTTTTCCCAGTTGATAGAAGAATTTTAAGTGTGATTCTAATTAACTATCTTTCAAATGCTGTTAAATACTCATTCCAAGAGACACAGATCGATATTGGTTATCGTCTTAGAAGAGATCAGTTAAGTATATATGTTGTGAATAAAGGTATTGGAATACCTGAAGATGAACTTGATCGAGTTTTTGAATTTGGAACAAGAGCAAGTAATGCAGTGAATAGCTCTGTAAAAGGGACAGGTGTTGGACTCGGTACATGTATGAGGCTTGCAGCTCAACATCGCGGAAGTTTAGATGTAAAACAATTTAAACAATATACAATTTTGGGGCACATTTCCCTTATTTACATATGGGAAGATAATTTGTGAGTGGTAAAATCTTTAATGGATTATTTAAAATTAAGTCTTAGGGAAAAAGCAGATTTAGTAGGAAAACTTTTAGCTCTTGATTATCCAGAAGTATATACTCCTTTAAATCATAGAAATGAGTTTGAATTATTAATAGCTACTATACTTTCTCCTCAAACAAAAGATGAGACAACAAACATTGTGACTAAAGATCTTTTTCAAAAATATCCTAATGCACTAAAATTATCTAGAGCAGCTACAAAAAACATTGAACGTATAATAAGACTCGTAAATTATCATAAAACTAAGGCTAGAAATATTGTAAATGCTTCAAAAATGTTGATTGAAAATTTTAATGGTGAGGTTCCTCATACTATGACTGAATTAATTTCGCTACCTGGTGTTGGAAGAAAAGTTGCCAATGTTGTTATTAATGAATGGTTCGTAAAAAAGGGTTTAGCTGATCCTGATGGATTTGTTATTGATACACATGTCTTAAGAGTAGCTAAGAGATTAGGATTAACAGAAAATACAACACCAGAGAAAGTGGAAAAAGATTTAATGTCATTATTTCCTAAAGAGGATTGGGATAAGGTAAGTCTAAGATTAATTTTTCATGGACGTGAATGGTCTCAGGCAAAGAATCCAAAATACATGAAACATCCCCTAAAGGAATGGAGAGAGATTTATAAACAACTAACAACTATCAATTAACATTCACTTGGTACTTAAGAATTTCTATCTTATAATCACTTATGATTCGTGAAATTGTACAAATAGGAAATCCAATTCTCAGAAAAGTTATGCCTGAAATTACAAATGATGCAGTTCTACAAAAATTAGAACAAGATCTAGCCGATACCTTAGCTAAACAAGCTAGGGGTGTCGCAATCGCTTCTCCTCAGATTTTTGAAGAATATAGAGCGTACTTAATTAATATTAAAACAAGAAATGAGAAAGATAAAGGTTTGGGACCTTTACTTATGGTTAATCCTGTAATTGAGTCAGAGTTTGGAAAAGAGGTCGAGATGTTTGAAGGTTGTTTAAGTATTTCACATGCTGATTTATTCGGTATGGTAAAAAGGAAAGAGAAAGTTAAAGTAACTTATTATGATGTGAAGGGAAATATGTTTACGGAAGAGTTCGGAGGTTTTAAGGCAAGAGTAATTCAACATGAATACGACCATTTAAATGGAGTTCTTTTTACAGATAAAGTAGATGTAAATACTTTAATGTCTGGAGATGAGTATATAAAGTGGCAGAAGAGCAAAAGCTAAGAATATTAATCATAACCCCTTCCGTCTCTCCTACGCTAAAGCTTCGGAGAGCCACCTTCCCAAGGGAAGGATTCTTTCAAGAAGCATAAATTAAAATACTATCTCTTGCTATAATTAAAGGATGAATTCTTTTAATCTACAATCAAAATATAATCCTGCTGGAGATCAACCTAAGGCCATAGAATACATTACTAAAGGTTTAGAATTAGGAATTAAACACCAAACAATTGTTGGAGCTACAGGTACTGGAAAAACATTTACTATGGCTAATATTATTAAGAATTTAGAACGACCTACAATAATTCTTTCTCATAATAAAACCCTAGCTGCTCAATTGTTCTCTGAAATGCAGGAATTCTTTCCAGAAAATGCTGTTTCATATTTTGTAAGTTACTACGACTATTATCAACCTGAAGCTTACGTTCCTCATAGAGATTTATATATTGAAAAGGATTCAGATATTAACGAGACAATTGAGCGATATAGAAATACTGCAACTCAAAACCTTCTAAGTCGAAGAGATGTAGTTATTGTTTCTACTGTTAGTTGTATTTATGGACTTGGAAACCCTAGTGAATATATAGAGCTAAGTTTAAAGCTGAGTGTTGGAGAGAGTTTAAATAGAGATAAACTTTTTGCAAGACTTGCAGATCTTCAGTATGAGAGAAGACAAAATGATTTTTCGATTGGAACATTTAGAGTAAGAGGAGAAGTTATAGATATTAATCTTTTTACTGCTGATGATCGAGCTGTAAGATTAGAGTTTTTTGGAGATGAAATTGAATCTATAAAATTAATTAATCCAATTAGTGGTGAATTTATAGAAAAGGTAAGTGAAATCTTAATCTTCCCAGCGAAGCATTATGCAACTTCTCAAGACAGATTAATTGCTGCTGTTAAAAATATTTCTGAAGATTTAGAGAAAGAAGTAGAAAGTTTTAAAAGTGTAGGAAAATTACTTGAAGCTGAGCGTTTAAGGCAAAGAGTAAATTATGATATTGAGATGATTCAAGAGACTGGGTTTACAAAAGGTATCGAGAATTATTCTAGATATATAGATCGTAGAGCACCTGGAACTGCTGGTGCATGTCTTCTAGACTACTTTCCTGATGATTACCTTATGTTTATTGATGAATCTCATATAACTGTTCCTCAGATTGGAGGAATGTACGAAGGAGATAGATCAAGAAAAACAAATCTTGTAGATTATGGTTTTAGAATGAGATCTGCTCTAGATAACCGACCGCTAAAATTTGAAGAATTTTCAAAAAGATTAAATCAAACTGTTTATGTGAGTGCAACTCCTAAACCTTATGAACTAGAACTAAGCAAGGAGTCAACTAAAGCTGTTTTTAGTTAATACTAAAATTACTTCCACTTACAACTTCGCTAACATTACTACTCTCATAAACAAATACATTTGTAGGTCCTAATGTAAATGTACCTTTAGCTCTAGCTCTAACAGGAATAATATAAGTAGTACTTCCAGCGTAGTTATAAATTCTGTCAGTTAACTCTAATTCTCCATCAATATAACTGAAACTTCTTTTAATACTATTCTGATAAAACGAGCTTTGTGAAATTTCAGCAGGAAGCTGAGAGTTAGCTAGGTTTGAATTTATAATTTCCAATCCCGATGGAATTAATGTTTTTAGACTTACTCCGCTAATTGGAGTGTTTGAGTTTAATTCAAATGCAATTAGTCCATAACTTCCCTCACTTAGTGAACTTATAACTCCTCCGTTTGCATCTCTTAGTGTTACGTTAGTTGTTAATGTTTGTGAATCAACATATTCAGCTTTATCTCTTCTTTCTCTAAATGTTATCTGAACGAAAGGTAATGCATTACTGCTATTTACTTTTATTGTATGTGAGTCTCGAGATACATTCTCTACCTTATGTTCTCTAACTAAACTTCCATTAGAATTTAGAACTGTATTTCCATCAAGAGCTACACTCCATGTAGAGTTTGATACTCCTTCAGTTTTAGAGAATTCTATAAATGCTTTTTCTAAAATGAAGGTTGTACTTCTTGTTTGCCCTCCAACATAATAAGCATAGTCACTTAAGATCCATTGTGCTGCCTGTTTAGCTCGGTTAGCTTTCCCTGATTTTACAAGAGCATAGAATGATAGTGCATTTGAATCTGTTTCATTTGTATATCCAAAATAACTTGAAGTCTTCCAGTGAATAGATTCACCTTCGTTAATTGCTCTATTTATTAATAAATCAATAAGTACATCTGATTCAGTTGATTTTCCTAGATTTTCTGAGGCAATTGCTAGAGAAGCTAATCCCATATCAGATAAACTAGCTCTATTAGGATATATTTCATTAAAGTAGTTGTCTCCTCCAGTTCCAAACTCTGTTTGAAGGAATACAACAAAAGCTTTCTCATCATTACTTCTTGCATTATTTTTTAACCAAGTTAAAGCATTATCTGCATAAGGTTTATAGTCAGTTAAACCTTCTTTAACTCCATGAGATATTGCAATATATGATTCTATTGTTTGTGTGGGAGAAGCGTCATAAGAGAATGTACTGTTTTCAAATCCTCCATTAGGTTTAACTGAAGATAATAGATTGTCTACTGCTGTTTCCAGTTCATCCTTATACCAGTCAATTGTTGGCTGTCCGCCAATAATAAAGTTTGGATTATTTTTATAAACATGATGTCCAAATATTAATGATTTATCATCATAATAATATTCATCTTGGCTTGGAGAATAACTGTATTCTTTTAATAATCTTTCAAAAGAGTCAATAACTTCTATTCTTAATTCGTTTGAACAATTTCCTTCAACATTGAAGTTAAAGTCAGTACCTCCAAATCCTGTGAAAGATTGAACTTTAGTAAACGTTGGTTTAATTACGTTAATTGGATACTCTACTCCGTCGTAATCACTACCTCCACTAGTCTCTATAATAATTTTATTATTTGTACTTTGTGTTTTTCCTTTAATTGACCATTTAACTTCTGCGTTTCCGCCTGGACTTATTAAAAGTGGAATTGAATTATTCCCAACTATCTCTAAAGTTTCAGGTAACTTAATTACAAGATCTAAGTTCTGTGCAGTTTCAGTTGAGTTAAAGACTTTAGCTGAAATTTCTAAAGTTTCTCCCTCAATAATTTGATCAGGAATAAATGTTTGAATTTTTAGGTCTTTTGAAGTTTGGATATAACTTACAGCTTCTCCTACTTTTGTGTCTGCTGTAACTGCCCAAGCAGCAATTCCCCATTTTGTTAAACTATCTGGAATTGTGAATGATACTTGAGCTACTCCGTTACTATCAGTAACAATCGTTGGATTCCAGTAAGCAGTGTTTGCAAAATTAACTCTTGGTTCGCCACCTCCAGCTCCGTAACCTCCAAGGAAGTAATCGAAATTAACATTCTTTAAGGAGTGGTTATTTATCAGATTTGAATGTCTCTCATTATAAAAAGTTCCCATTAATGAGAAGTCCTGTCAATAGTAGTTATTTCTTTCTAGGTCAAGTACGCTTTTGTCTACAACCGTCAGTGTTACATTACTTGAAACTGCATTTCCTAAGTTAGTAGTTTTTAGTGTTAATGTATCAGTATCTCCTGGTTTATAGTCTTCTTTATCAGGAGTAATTTCAATATTAACCTCTTTGTACTCTTCATTTACATTTACAGTTACTTCACTTTGATAGTATTTATTATTTGAGAATAATCCTATTTCCATTTTTGCTGTGGGCACGTACTGTTCTTTTATCTCAAATGAGATTTGTGTTTGATAAGATCCTAATCTTACGATCCTGTTCTCTTGAATTGCATTTCTATTCATTGTGAACCAAGGATCATCTGAGAATCCTGGATGGAATACTGTAGCTACAGCTGTATCTCCAACATTATATTCATCTTTATCAAACTCAACAGCAATAGAATTTTGTTGAATGTTGTAGCTTGAAGAACTGCTATTTTTATCAAAAATCCAAACTCCAGTTTTTGAAATTACCTGATCTTTATAAGAAGGTGTATTTGTTGTAATTCTAAAATAAGCACTTTCATCAAATTTAGTTGGAATTTCAGCTTTTCCAAAAGTATCAGTTACGAATAAATCGTTTTGGAAAGGAGTTATTTGTTCCTGATAGTCTTCTGTATATGTAATCTTATCTATACTATAGTTACCTTCAATTCCGCTAACTGGCTGACAGTTTTTGTCTAAAACTTCAATATTTAAATAAGCTTCATTACCTACTTCTACATAAGTTTTGTCCATATAAGTGTTTAGATAGTATTTTGAAGGATGAAGTAATCTATTTGCTACGCCAACAGACTGACTTCCATAAACATCTCCTAATGATGCACTTACATTTAGTTCTGCAACATGGTTAACAACATTTTCATTTACTTTAAATTTAACTTCGGCTGTTCCTTCGTTATCTAGTTCAACTGTTTGAGTTTCGTAATAATTTAGTCTTCTTTCATAGTCATAGAAAGATTTATTTAATTGATCACAAACTCCATATTCTTCTGATTCTGTGTACCATAAATATGAAGTGCTTGCATAAAATCTAATTTCTTGATCTCTAACAACAGTTCCATCGTATTGTTTTGCAGTTATTGTTGCGACTCCTTCATCACCGTTTTGGTAAATATCTTTATCTAAATCAATAACAATTTCGTATTGAGGTTTATCGAAAGTATCGACAGTTAAATATTTATTTGCAAGACTATATGAGTAACTTGGATGTTTAACACCTATTGATAGTCCACCATTCAAATCACTTGGAATTACTATCTCACCAGAGATTGCTCCAAAATTATCTAATGTTTGAGTGTTAGTTGAATTCACAACTTGACCATCATTAGATTTTTAATAACTGGATTCAACGATTACATTTTCTTGAAGTATTTCCCATTTATCAGCTACATTTCTTCTACCGATAACCTTATACTTAACAATCTCTCTAGGTCTATAAACTTCCCTATCTGTAATAATATGGTATTTAATGTCTGCTGGATAATTAAAATATTCAGGAACTTCTATTCTATCTACATTAAATAATCCAATAGCGTAATGTTGGCTACTTAAAGATAACTCTCCATTAATTTCAGAGATTACAAAATCAAGTTCTTCAGATGGCGTATCTTTAAATACAATTTGACCATTAGTATCAGTAATTTGTTCTGTGATTTTAACAATTCCCTGACCTTCTTTGAATATGTAACCATCAACTTTTACATTAGGCATTACCTCAGATGTTTTAAAGGTTTGGGCTGTAACATAATGTTCATTTGGTAGAGATCTTGATTGAATTCCATATGTATTTAAAAGAACAAAATTATTTTTTAAAACTTTTCCAAAAGCCTTTACTTCCATAAAATAAATTCCTTGATCATCTATAGGAAGTTCAGTTTCAACTTTACAATCATATTTTCCTTTTGTTACTTCTGCATTAAAAGTAGCCACTTCTTCCATAACATCATAGTTAGGGGTAAATCTGTAATCGAAGTATGGAGGTTTTCCGCCATCGTAAGTTACAGAATTTGTAATTGCGTTTCCGAATTCATTTAATACTCTGTATGCTTCTTCGTTATTTGTTTTATATACAGTTATATCTACATTTCCAGGTGCTTCTGAGATTCCAATAAGATCGTCATTATAATCAGAAACAGTTAACTTATATTCATGTTTTTCATTATAGAAACTATCTGCCCAGAACATTGTTTGCCAAGTTAATTTATTTGAATTATCAGATTGAGTTAAGAAGTAATAAACATAATCTTCTTCAAGCTCATAATCTTCTCCGTACTCTCCAGCTAAAATTGTAACTTTGTATTGAATATTAGGTTCAAAGCTTTCTATTGGAATTACTAATACTTTTTTAGGATCTTCAGCATCGAACTCAACTGTAAATCCTTCATCAGGTTCAAGATCAATATTCCTCTGAAGTTTTTCAATATCAACATTTGGTTTAGTGAAAACAATTTCTAGTCGTTCTGAGACTGGATGTGGAGGTGTTTCAAGATTTGGATATGTACTTTCGATTGCGAATTATCTTCCTGTTTTAATATATTGTTTGGAATAAATTGTAGAAGAACTCCTCCTACAGCAATTAGCGCAAAGAATCCTCCGATTGCCGCTAAGGCTAGTTTATTGTTTAAGAGAGATGTGAATAAAGGAAGTGCAAAGATTCCTCTTACTTTATGTCCGTCTTCTTTAAGAATCTGTCTTTTTAGATTCTTTAATTCTTTTTTAGATAAAGAAAACTCATTATCTAAGCTTATATTTTTTAGTTCTTCTATTAAACTTGCCATAGATTCGTTTTTAGTATTATCTTCCTTATTCATTTAACGAGTTTTTGTAATGTATTTATACCTCTATAAAATCTTTTCTTTACTGCATCTTCTTTTAAATCAACAATATCGCTTATTTCTTTAAAAGTCATATCTTCCCAGACTTTTAATACAATTATTTCAGATGTATCTTCATCAAGCTCTTCTAATTTAGATCTTAATAATTCAACATTTTCAGCTTTGAATACTATATTTTCTAACTCCTCTTCGTTTTGAATCATATCAGTTGATTCAGGTTCAAGGGGAATAGATCTTTTTCAGTACTTTCTTTAACTCTAAGATCATAAATTAAGTTTCTACAGACTCTGTAAAGCCAGGCTCTAGGTTCTCTAATAGAATCCATTTCAACCTGCAGAAATTTAACAAATGCGTCCGCTACAATATCCTGAGCTGTTTCTTTATTGCTCAGTCTAAAATAGCAAAATCTAAAGAGCTCATTAGCATGCTTTTCGTATACAATTTCGAATTCTTTATGTTTATCCATACTAAATCTGTGTATGCATCTGTTATTGTTGTAATTAGTTATTATTGAAGACTCAAAATAAAAGAAATAGGGACATAAAATCTACCTAAGGTCATTATTACAAATAATAAATATGATAGAAAGGATGAAATTCATTAATAGATAAAGTGAATAACAAGATGTATAATTCTTCTATGATAAATATAAAAACATTAATTCAGGGGATGATTATGGGTATGGCAGAAATTGTACCTGGCGTTTCAGGTTCTACTTTTGCATTAGCTATGGGTATTTATGAAAGATTTATAGACCTTCTACATTCAATTTCTGAATTTTTTAAGGAGCTTTTTAAGTTCATTATCCGAAAGTCCAATTTAAAAAAACTAAAACTATCATTTCGAAAGATTGAAATAAGATTTGGAGTTGTTCTTGTTTTAGGGATGTTAATTTCAATAGCTCTATTTTCTAATATATTAAGTGAATTACTGCTAAATCAAAGAGATTTAATTTTTGCATTCTTTTTCGGACTTGTTTTAGCATCAGCCTTTATACCTTGGGAAAAAGTTAAAAAGAAAAATAATAAAGCAATACTTTTAGCTTTTATGTCTAAAGTTATAACATTCATAATCTTAGGATTTAGACCAGTTGTAATTGGAGATGATCCAGACTTATTGTATGTATTTTTTGGAGGTATTGTTGGTATTTCAGGGCTATTACTTCCTGGGGTTAGCGGTTCTTTTATTCTTTTAATGCTTGGGCTTTATGAATACATTATTAATATAGTTAAAGATACTTTGCATTTATCAATTACAGGAAATCAACTAGTTAGGCTTTTTGTTTTTGTTCTAGGATTAGTTGTTGGATTTACAATCTTCGTTAGAATTCTTAAATTTCTTTTTAAGAATTATGAAGATACAGTTTTAGCGATATTAGCTGGAATTATGTTCGGCTCTCTTCGTGTAATAAATCCTTTCGCTATACAAAAAAATAGTGAGTTAACTCTACTTTTTCTAATTCTTCTAGGAATCTTTATTATACAAGTACTTCGAAAGTTTTCAAAATAATTATAATTGGGGTGTAAGTGACGGCTATGCGAAAATACAATTTCGAACCTTTGTAAAGGATTGCATTTTCCAGCGTGCATAGCCATCTTTTCTACTTGTTATTTACGGATGTATTACAGAGGGTTATTCTTCGTCCCAACTCAGCGCGAAGCGTTCACCTTGAGGCGATGCATAGTATCTTACAACGAATCCATTGTTTGGATCGTCCGATTTAGTAACAATACAGAGATAGTTTCCAGCCATAAGCTCAGTACCGCTATTGGGTTTGTACTGTCCAAGTTGCACTCGCAAAACATTCGATCCTGGTGGTAACCAGATGACTGCATGTTTATTGGTTGCATTCGAAATGCCAAAACGTCGTGCCTTTTTCACACGAAGTGTTACCTCAAATATAACTTCTAAGCTACGCGATATTGCATTTGAAGGCAACTCGATTGGTTCTTGGTATGCATACGGCATGGTCATCAACATCGACGCGTCTTTGTCATCCTGCACAAGGTTAACTTCTGCATTATGATCACTGTGACCGCTGGGCCAAATTTTACCTTTATCGTCTTCATAGAGCTTCTGGCTTTGGGTTCCGAGTAACCGTCCTAAGGACACGGAAATTGACCGTGATTTCTCAGGTTCGAACATTTCAATGATCTGTGACCGTGTCATCGATCCTGGGTTTTCTTCAACAATATTCATGATTGTTTGTCCATCTTTACTAATGCCAGCAGGCATAGCATTACTCCTTATTGTGCTTATGTATCGATATGATTTTTGAACTTTTCCTTTTACAGACGGGGTTCAACCCTTATTCCGATACATAAAACACATAACAAGTAGAATTTTTAAGGTGCTGTGAAAGTAATAGCTTAAGTTTTAAGCATAATTTGTTTAATTATTCTTTTTCTTCTAATCTATATAAACAGATTTTTTCTGAATATCCTCAACTCTAAGATACTAATTGAGAATAATAAATTGCAATAAATACTCATTGTCACTTTCACTTTTGTTCTTGAGTCTTATTAGCAGGCGTACTGAATAAGAAAATTGTGTCACCAAAATCCGTTGACAAAAACTTTTCAAGATACTATAATCTCTTGTTTAAATAAACTAGAATGTCTGACGATAATATAGAGATTGTTTTTGAAGCTTATCCAATAGAACAAATAGATCTTTTAACTGGTGTAAATGATCTTCAAGTTGATGTATATAGTAATAATTTTGGAAATTCAGGATATATAAGAGCGTATATAGATGCTCATTATGATGGAGATCCTAGATATTTTGCTATTTCTGTACCTGCAAATAATTTAATGAGACGTGAGCCCATGTCTTTAATTCTAGCTGTTGACTCAGCTATAAGAGATTTAACTATTATCCAGTCCTCAAGAAATGAGGGTTTTGATCTTAGGACACTTCCAGCTAAGCATAGTGGAAGACTTATCCATATTGCTCAAAAACATAATTCTGATTTTACTGCTGAGGCTGCAGTTAGACTACATAATTTAATTAGAGAATTTGTAAATGATGGGGTTGATCGAAAAGCAAACTATCCAAAAGTATATGTATCAAAGGCAAGATCAATATCTATTGAAGGAGAAGAATACCCACTCGAGGCATATATTATAGAGGGTATTCCATTTTTTAGACCAAACATGAGGGAGCTTCCTTTAGGTCTTGCTGAAGTCCTTAAAAGTTCAGGAGGAGTTAGAAAATTAAATAATCCTGAGCAATATATTCTTGAAATGATCGATTGTTTAGGAATTGAATCAGCATTATTATTTTTGCAGCTGCTGATTTTGATCCAAGTGATATTCCCGCAGCAATTCTTAACAATCCGGAATATCTTTTTAGACCTGAAGCTACAGTTGACGGTAAGGGAATTCGAGCAGATGTACTATTTAATCGACAAATGTTAAATGAATTAGGTGCAATGGTAAATGCGTTATCTAAGTTAGTACAGGTTACTGATGAAAGAACTGGAGATACGTGGATAACTAGAGATACAAATAGATTTCAATATGCGGCTGAGAGAATTACTAACAATATTCAATTATATGTATCTAATAATGGAATTAGAGATTACATGGCGATAAAATCTACAAAAGATGAACTACAAGTAAAATATCCTTTTGGAGTAGTAAAGATAACTCCTAAGGCTGTTTTTCCTACAAAAACTGAAACATTAATTAGAAGTGCAAAAAATCCTTCACATGCTAGGCAGATCTATGCAAATAGATATAATGAAAGACATAATGCAACTGTTGCGTTAACAGCAGTGTCTGTACATCCTTATGCTGAGGCTTTAATATGGCCTCACTTAATAAAGGATAAAGAAAATAGAGAGTTTATTGAAGAAGCTATGCAGAATTAGGTTTTCCAGTTGACCTTTTAGTAGAACTTAAAAACCTATCCGGTGATTCAATACGAAACTTTGTGGATGCATTTAGAAATACACAGCATAAGGCTATGCACAGACCAAGAATGGATGCTATTAATAGAAAGGCGTTGCGTACGTATCACGGAAATATTGGCACTGAAGCATAATTTAAAAAGTCCCGAACAATCGGGACTTTCTTTATTTATTAAACTAACTTAGCCTTTATCCTCCTTATTCCTGCTCCGCTACTTTCTTGTTTATCAATTTTAAATGTCTTACCTCCTTCTCCGATTTCTGAAGTATTTTCTACATGTGGTCCACCGCAGAATTCTTTTGAAAAAGCTGTATTAATATCTTCTCCAACAAAATAAATTGAAACAAAGTCTGGGTATTTTTGTCCAAATTCCATTTCAGCTCCGATTGCCTCAGCTTCTTCCTTAGGGAGCTCTACTCTATTAACTGGAATTGCTTCTTTTATTTTCTCGTTAACAATGTCTTCGACCTTTTTAATTTGCTCATCAGTTAGTTTCTCAGAGTAATTAAAATCCATTCGAAGTCTTTCTCCTGTAATATTACTTCCTCTTTGTTTTACATGATCACCTAAAACCATTTGTAGAGCTCTGAGTAAAAGATGGTGAGCTGTATGAAGTTTTGTTACTTCTTTAGAGTGGTCAGCTAATCCTCCTTTAAATTTCTGCTCAGCACCAGCTCTAGAAGCATCTATATGTGCTTCATTTTTCTTCATAAATTCTTGTTCAATTTCTTTTGAATCATCATCATTAATTCCAAACTCATCTAAAGTCATTTCTAAAGGAAATCCGTAAGTTTCGTAAATGTAGAAAGCTAGTTCTCCATCTAATTTCTTTCCATCTTTAATAAGTTTCTCGATTTCTCTTAGTCCATTACTTAATGTTTTTCTAAACTTATTTTCTTCTTTCTCAAATTCATCTAAAATCGCATCCATCATGTCATCAAGATGAGGATAAGCATGATTCATTTTCTTAATTACTTCTGAAGCTAAGTATTTTGTAAAGTTATCTTCAATTCCAAGTTTTAATCCAAATCGAACTAACCTTCGAATAAAACGTCTAAGAATATATCCTTGATCTTTGTTTGAAGGAACAACTCCATCTGCGATAATAAATGTTGCAGCTCTAGAATGGTCAGCTAATATTCTAAAATATTTCGTGTATTCATTTTCTTCTCCAAGACTTTTATAGTCCTTTCCTGAGATTTCAGAGATTTTATTTAAAATTGGTTCATAAATATCTGTTTCGAAAATATCTTTCTTGTTTTGAACAAGCATAATAACTCGTTCAAATCCTCCACCGAAATCAATATTTTTCTTTTCAAGCTCATGCCACTTTCCATCTTCTCCAAACTTATATTCCATAAAAACGTTATTCCCAATTTCTATAAATCTTCCTGAGTCATCGTTAATATGATACTTTTCTTCTTCTTGAACAACCTCTCCTATGTCGTAGAACATCTCTGAAGTTGGACCTCCTAATTCACCTGGAGCATCACTAGCTCTCTGCCACCAATTCTTTTTCTTTCCATAAGGAAATATTCTATATTTCCAGTTCTCTCCTTCTTTGAGATCTTTTGGAATATTTGTAATGTCTTCAGAATATTCAGCGTCAATTCCATATTTTTTAAATGTCTCTTTCCAAACTTCAATAGCTTGATCATCTCTAGGAGCAGCATCATTTCCTTCGAAAACTGAGACATACAATCTTTTTGGATCAAGTCCACAAACTTCTACCCAGAATTTCATAATCCAAGGAATTTGTTCAACTTTAGTATATGCACCTAGTGACCAATCTCCCATCATTTCAAACATTAGTGTATGTCTGTTATCTCCAATCTCAAGCATCTCATCATAATTTGTTCTTAAACATCTCTGTAAGTTACAAAGTCTATCTCCAAGCGGATGAGGTTGACCTGCAAGGTAAGGATTAATAGGAAACATTCCTGAGTTTACAAAAAGTAATGTCGGATCGTTATTAGGAACTAATGAAACATTAGGTACTTCTTTACAATTTCTTGGATCGCTCGTCCAGAAATCTATAAATGATTTTCGTATTTCTTCTGAAGTTTTCATAATAGATAATTAGGTAATTAGTAAATTAGTTTTTTAGTAAATTAAGTAATTCTTTAGGATTATTTACAATATGATCTGGGTTACTGCCCCTAAGGGCTTTCTCGCTATTATATCCCCATTTTACTGCAATATTTTGTATACCTGTATTTTTTGATGAATAAATATCTCTTAACTCATCAGTAATATAAAAAGTATTACTCTTTTCTAAATTATGTTTTTTAAGAAATTTTTTCATTGCGCTACCCTTTCTTAAAAAATTAACGCCGCCTTTTATATCTAAAACAACTTCTTCTAAATTATTATCTTTTAATGCTGTCTCTACATTTCTTTTAGAATTGCTAGTTAGAATATATAACTTATTATCTTTCGATAGCTCTATTAATGTTTCTGCCATCTCATTAATTAAAGGTACTTCATGAATATTTTCTCTCATCTTTTTTCTTGCCCATCTAACTAAAAAAGGTAACATCCAAAAAGGAATTTTTAACTTTGCCATAATTTCTCTAATTGAAAAATCTCTAAGTTCATTAATATCAAGTCCTTCAATATTTTTAAGACGAAATTTTACAGCTGCTTCATGCATAGTTTTTGCAAGCAGCGGAAAACTATCAATAATTGTTCCGTCAAAATCAAATATTAGATTTTTCATATAAAAAAGCCGTCATTTGAACTATAATAATTTTAGTTCAAAGGACGGCTTTAACCGTGGTACCACCTTTTATTTATGTATTTCTTTCGATTTACACCTCTGCAACCTAAAGGTTGACTATTCTATAACGTGAATTACTCCGGAACTACTCATCGTAGTCTGCTCAAGAGGGGCTGTTAATTAGAGTAATACTGATTTTCACCACCCATCAGCTCTCTAAAATTACATTCTAATAACTCTTCTCTGTCGATGCATTTAAATAATTATACCTTCGCTTAAGTCTATATGCAATATAAGTACAAAGGTACTTAAGTATTTATGTACTAAAGTTGAAGAGACAAATTTAATTTTAACTTTTGACTTTCTTTTAATGTATACTGGTATGAAAGTATGAAAATGATATTTAAGCGTCTTTTGAATGTTAAGCCTAAAACCCTTTCTAGGTCTTTTTGGATATTTGTATTAATTACAATTTTACTAGGTACCTTTCTTCAAGTAAGAGCTATTAATGAAAATCCTGCTCTTGATAGTTCAGTCTTACCTCAAACACCTGCTGATCAAACCATAGGTAATTTTCAAACAGCAGAAGAAATTAATTTAAGTCTAACTTCTGATGCTCCTTGTAGAGGTGAATGGAACAGTAGGTTAGGAGGAATTGCAGGAAGTATTGTAGATTTAGGGGCAACAATGTTTGTTGGAGATTCTTCGAATGGTGTTTGCGGAACAATTGCTTTTAATAATGGAGATCCGAGACTTTTAGCGTCTATTCTTAATAATGGTTCTAATTCTGGAAGTTTAGTTGAGAGTGTTTTTGCTCTTAATGCTCAGGTTTTAGATCAAAGACCGGCAAGCGGAACTGAATATTTTGAAAATAGAATTTATGCATTATTTAATTCAGGAACTGTTTCAGCTCAAGATGACATAAGAGTTTATTACAGAGGAACAGGATTTGAGCTTCTTAGGCCTGTTCAGGCTTTCTGGGGTTGGTCAGTAAATATTGTTTATGCATTATTAATATTCATTATTATTATTGTAGCTTTCGGAATAATGTTCAGATCTTCTTTAAACGGAGGTGTAGCTGTGACACTTCAACAGGCAATTCCGAATATTGCTCTCGCAATGATTTTAGTTCCGTTAAGTTACGCAATAACTGGCTTGTTTATTGATGGAATTACTGTTAGTGTTAATGTTGTACATCAGTTCCTCCTTGGACCAGGCGCTCCTGGTAGAGGTGCATATGAAACTAGAAATGTTGACTTTCCGACAACTGGAGAATTCGGAGGAGTTGTACCATATGATTTTCCAGACAGAGGTCTTCATGCTGATGATATGAGAGTTAGTTGGCTTTACTCAGGTCAAGTTTTAGTAACTGGTAATGATAGCTTAGGATCTGGGGTTTCAAATTTAGCCGAAGGATTAGGATTGATTTTTGGAATTTCAACCTTTATTGAATCCTTAGGAATTGGTCACTGGTTTATACCTATTGTAAATTTTATTCTCGGAATAATTCTGTTGTTCACGGGTCTTCGAATTTTTGCGAAGTTGATTGTAAAGTATATTGTTATGATTTTAACGCCCCTTGTCGCACCATTTGTTTTTGCTTCTATTGCCTTACCGGGAAGTGGAACTAAAATTATTACATGGTATGCGAAGGTTATGGGTTCATGCACTCTAGCCTATGTTATTACATATTTAATGACTATTCTTACAATAGTTTTCTCTAGTGCTTATTTCCTAGATCAACTTCCGGATGCAGGAGTAGCTACTTTTGTACCTCCATTAACTGCAATGGAATCAGTTTTATATGACCTTGCTCAATCTGGAAATGATGGGGCTGTAAGTGACCTTCTTAGCTTTACATTCATGGTTGTAGCTTTTGGAATCTATATGCTTATTCCAAAAACTCTTCATGATATTGATGTAGCTTTTAAAATCGATAAGTTACCTCCATTCTTCGGAGATATTCTACAAAGTACGAAAGATTCAATTAGTCTTGCAAGAGCAACAGCTCAAGCGCCAGGAAGAGCTGCTGGACTAGCTGGGCAGGGAATTGGGCTTGCAGGCAAAAGCGTTGCAGGAGCTGCTGGAACCGTCACTAATGCAAGGAGATGGAATCAAAGAATAGGGCAAAATATTAGAAACGTTGGAGATATATTTAGAGGTAGAAAGCCTGGCGAACAAAATACTGATCTATACAGAAGAGCAGCTTCCTTAAGAGATGAACTAGATAGTTTAGAAAGAAGACGTCAAAATGCAATTCAAAGAGGTGGAGTTGTAGGTAATGCAAATGCTGCTAGGCTTGCAGCAATTATAAGTGATAAACAAGGGCAGTTAGCGAACTTAGGTCAATCTGTTGGAGGAAGTGAGGATGCAGTAAAGCAAGGTGGAAAGATGTCTGTTGAAATATCATGGAACCGTGCACCTGCTCCAATTAATTTCACTGAAGGATTCTTAGAAAGTCTTAAAGAAATAGCTAACCTAGCTCCAGCTGTTTATAAAAAAAAATATGAATATGACGGTAAGAACTATGCTATAGGTAAGGGAAAATTAAAAGTCAAAACTGAAAATTATAGATTGACTCCCGATATTGTTAATCGTTTTGCTATATTTGAAGTAACCAACCCTGCAAGAAGTGATCTTAGTAGTGATCCTAAGACAGGAAAATTACTTGCTGGACCAAGAGGTACTGGAGCACTCAAAACTCTTGCAAGTGGAGGTACTATATTAGCTAGTGGTCTTACAGACATCACTTTTGGAAAACCTTACATGTCACTTAGATTTGATACTGCTGGTGCGTCACCTCATCCAGATGGGAGTGGATCTTCTTGGGAGATGGGATTTTTTATTGATTTCCCTAGCCAACAAGGGGTAAAAGATTTCTTAAATGATATTAGTCCTGCTAGTCCAGTAAAAACTAGTACGGTCTTCTTTGCTATTTTCGATACTCAACTTAATAAAAACAGTGCAGGTAATATTGTAAGTAATCCATTCGACATTATGATACTTGCTGAAAAACTTGTCAGACCATAAAATAAAATATGGCTAATGCAATTTCTAGACACGAGTTAGAAGACTTCAGAGAAAAAGTAGAAAAGGATCCAAAGATTATTAAGAAGTATGAGAACGGAATAATTAGGGGACTTGCAAAAGAAGAGAAAAACCTTATTAATCAAATATCTCTACTTAACCTTCAAAATGATGATTTAAATAAAGAACTAGGTTCTTTAAACTCGCAAATTTCTGAAGAACAATACAGAATAGAAAATATTCAAAGAGAAAAGGATGTAATCTTAAAAAGAGTCTTAAGACTTACAGATAGTTTATCGGGAGTTCAACAAGAGATTCTAGAAGAAGCAGCGAAAGAATATTATAAAGAGCAGGAAGAGAAAGAAGATGACGAAGCTGTTGATGTAATTACTGATTTAATTTTAGATATAATTTTTCCTCCAATTATTGCTATTTCTAAAGTTCTTGGACTTGTTGGAATAGATCTACACAAAATTATTAAGAGAAGTATTTTACTTGGATGCGGATGCTTAATGTTATGTTGGTGCTCAATGTTTCTTTTTCTATTAGCTGTAATTGGAAGCTTATTAGGTAGTTCAAACACCGATGAGAATGTTAAGTTCGTAGCAGAAAATGGGCTTGGAGAAAATCTTTTTGATAGCTACAACTGCGCTTCAATAGATAGTTTCAGTGCAAGAGGTGGAGATGGAGTAAATCAATGTGAATAAAACCTTTAAAACAAGTAATAATTAACACTTTTATACCCTGAAATAAATTCAGGGTGACGCATTTTGTGTTATTTAGCAACGAGTCTAAGATTCTAAAAATTTATAAATGGGTATTGTCTGTCTATATCTATAATTATCCTAATCTCTAATTCGTTTGGGTTGGCTCAACATAACTTCCTGTACTCTGAGTATTTTCAGGATTACTACTTACCTGATTTTCTGGGGCGTAGGGATCGTAAACTGCAATGCTTCCTCCTTGATCAGGAACTGGTGCTGGAGTTGAAGAAGCTGGATCATAGCTATAGTTACTTGGATCGTAAGTAAAATCAGAACCACTATTTACATTATATGTTGTAGATGGATCGTAAGTTGGAATACTATCAGATTCATAAGATGAAATAATTGGAAGGTTATCTGAACTTAAATCACCGTACCCTCCAGTTCCATCATCAGTAGGTCTTGGAGTATCACTAGAATTACTATTATCTCTTCCTGACCATAGAGAGTATAAAATCCAAGGAATAAATAATAGTATTGCTCCTAAACAAAAAATTATTGCAATTAAAATTAAACCTGATCTCGGTACTTCTCTTCCTAGAATAATTACTACATCATTATTTGTTTGATCTGAATTATCATCAGTAGGCTCTTGGTCATCGTCACCTGGATCAGTACTCTCCTCAACTACTTCAAAAGACCATTCATTCTGAGCTTTCTTTTCATTCGAATCTATAACTGAGGTTGAAATCATGTGAACTCCAAGTTCAAGATCTTCTTGTAGTGAACATTTAAAATTTTCAGCTGTAATTGTACAGTTACCTTTAATGTCTCTTCCGTCTAATTCAATTGTAAATGTTTCAGTTAAAATTTCCCCTTCTTCTGAAGCAATAAAATCTCCAGTTATTTCAGGTCTTCTCTCTGTAATTTCAGAATCTTTCTCTGGTCTAACGTTTGAAATTAATGGTTCACTTTCAACCTCATCAGGATCATTTGCAAGATTTAATCGTATCTCAAATTTTTCAGAAACTTTATAAAGTATTTGTCCGTCAGGTCTCTCAATAACTAGTCTTAAATAATACTCTCCATCTTCTAATTCAGAAACATCCCAAAGATAGTATGTTCTTGTTGGAGCAAAACCTTCACCGATTTGTGACCAGTTTTCTAAATCAGATGAATACTCTAATTTTATAGAAGTAATATTTTGATCAGCTAAAGTCAATCTAATTAAATTTAATTCATCAGTAAATACTGTTCCATTTATAGGTATTTCAAAACTGAATCCTTCTACATCTCCTCCAGGTTTCCCATCTGGATCAGGTTCCGGCTCTGGTTCAGGTTGTGGTTCTGGCTCAGGTTGAGGCTCTGGCTCAGGTTGAGGTTCCGGTTCTGGCTCCGGTTCAGGAGGTCGTTGATAAATTTCAATTCTGAAATTTTGAACAACTTCTGCATTAATTCCGTCACTAACTCCTACAGCGATATCGTATAGTAATCCTGGATAACCTAATGTTGATAACGGAGAGCTGGTTATAAATCCAGTACCTGGATTAATTGTTAAAAAATTAGTCGTTGTAACAAATCTATAAGTTAATGGATCTCCATCAATATCAGAAGCTAAAATTTGATACTGAAAAACTTCTTCTTCATAAAATTGTAATTTTGAAGGTGTTGAAGTAATTGTTGGAGGTGTATTGTTATTAATTATACTTATTGTTCGTGAATTACATGCTGAGTATGGTGTCTGATCAAAAAGCATAGAAGTACAAATTTTTAAACAATAACTTCCGTCTGCCAAACTTGAAGTAACATTTGTTGCTCTAGTATTCCAACTAAATGTTGTGTTTACACTTGGATGCGAATTGACTACTGAAAAAGGAGCAACACTTCCATAGTTTACTGAATTACAAGTTGCTGCATCATATAAGTTAGCCTGAACTTCAATTGTAGACTGATTATCATCATAAGCTCTAAATGAAACTTGAATTGTACCTTTTACTCTAGAATTAGGAGATGGAGAAGAAACAACTAAAACATCATCGGGATCACTTAAAGTTGCTGCATTCGAAATTAAAGGGAAAGCATTTAAAAAGATAGATACATTTACAACGATTAGAAAAAATCTTAATAATATATTTTTTTTCATTTTTTTAGTTTGTTTCAAAAGTTTCTCTATTACCCTTAAGATTCATTAATTGTTTAATTTCATTCTCTAAGCTTGCTAGAGAACTTGAACTAACAGTTACTGATTCAAACTCCTCTTTAAATAAGTCTCTTACTAATCTGCCTTTTACAACATACCAAGATTCAGCAAAAGGTAATGATCTATTATAAACAGATAAGTACTCATGATCAACGAGCTCTTCACTCATATCTTGTCTTGTATATAGATTACCAAAATAACCGTTTGTTTGCTCTATATTCTCATGTAATTTTCTTTGTTGTTCTGGTTCATTTAGCCATGCAATAAACTTCCAAGCAGCAGCTGCGTTACTTCTCTCATTGTTTACAACAACTCCCCAGTAATCTGCCCAATTAATTATCTCTGCTTCTTGTCCAGGAACTTGTGGTGGCGTTGCAATTCCAATATCTATTCCTAGATTTTGTGATTCATTAATTCTGACAATTTCTCGTAATCTCCAGCTAGGTACAAATATCATAGCTACTTTTTCTTCAAGGAAAGCAGCTGAATCATTAGTAAATGAATCATCCCAAGTCTCATTTACACCAGTAAATGAATTATAGAATTCAACAGCGCTTACAGTATTTGGATCAGTCGAAAATATTGGTACTCTTGAATCATTATTTAATCTAGCACCATTCTGACGAATAATTACAAGCATTAATTCATAAAAGAAATCTACATTATTAACTGTTCCTGCAGCAAAACCTGCTTGTTCAATTGTATTTCCAGTTTTTGATGTTAATTGCTCTGCTGTTGTTATGAAATCGTTCCAGTTTGCATCAGGTTCTGTTTTTCCAATTGCGCTTAACATATCTCTGTTATAAACAATGGCATATGTATCCATCCATAAAGGAGCTCCATACACTACCCCACTTCCAGCAAAATCGTTAACAGCAGCAGGATAAAATGTATCTGAGAAAGATTGAGCGCTGTAAGTTGTGCTTGGCGCAGCAATATTTTCATAATCTCCAACCCAAGAGTTATGAATTGTAAAAATATCTGGAGCATCTAGGGTATCTTCTAAAGAAGTATTTAATTGTAATTGATATGATCTTGCTTCAGATTCAAAATCTTCTTCTGCTTCCCATTCATTTGAATATTCTATTGTTACATTAGGGTTAGATAATCTGTATTCCTCAATTAAAGGTTGAACAACATCACTTTCTAAAAAAGCACCTCTCCATTGTAATAAAACTGGTGTATTAGAATTTCCATTATTTCCGTTATTACCATTATTATTATCTCCTCCACCTCCGCCAAGTGAATTTAAAAGTAAAAAACTAAAAATCACAAGCACAACTACAGCCACAGCCATAACTATTAGAAAAATAGGAAAACTTCTTTTAGGAGATTCAGGTTCATCAAAAGTTTGATAATCAGTATTGAATCCTCCTCCACTGTCAGGAAAAGCCTGAGTTTCAGGAATATCCGGAAGTTCTTCAATTGTATAAGGCTCAATGCTTGGTGGCTGATTATTATCACTCATATTAACAATAGTATAGATTAAGATTTTATATTACACAATTTGTAATTAATACAGTTCATGCTTTAACTTTTGAATTTTGTTACTGTATACTATTTTAATGGCATCTCTTTATAACAGTGCACAACAAGCAAGAAAGATAATTCTAGGTATCCTAGTTTTTTTTGCACTAGTTATGATTTTTAATATTTACGGAAATCTTACAAGAAGAGATGATTTAATTCCGATTGGAAATGCTCAAAGATTTTATTTAAATCCAAATACGCTTTTTGGTCAGATAGAAAGTCCCGAAATACCAGGCATAGAATATAATTCAAATGCACAGTTTACTTTGGATGGAAGACATTCACAGACTTTTCCTGATGTTTCTTTTGTTTATGCAATCAACAGTCCAAGAAGTAGGGTTTTAGATCTTTCTAATCTTGAAGCTATAGCTAAAAACATTGGTTTTCTAAATGATTATATTAAAGAAGGTTCAATTGTAACTTGGAATAACTCTGATAATACAAAAAGCTTCAAGGCGAATTTAGAATCAAGAGTTTGGACAATGGAGACTAAATATTTAGAAAACGAAGCTGCTTTAGCAAGAAAAAATCTTCTAGAAGCTGACGAGCGAGGAGACAGACCTTTAGAGTTGTTATACGAAAGATTATCAGGTCAAATACTGACGAGGTTAAAAGTTAACTCAAAATTTGGATTAAATAATGCTTATGTACGTGCAGAGCTTGCAGAAAGAGGAATTGATCAATTTCTTGTTAACACTACAAATGTTGAAGATACAGAATATATACACATGGCTTTTTCTAGATTATTGCCATTAATTGAATTAAAAGAGAGATCAGAACAACCTGATGGAGATCCTCCTCCAACCCCAGAACCTGTAAGAGTTTATAGTGATGATCCAAGAGACGGGCAGTTAACTTTAATTGTTTCAAACAGAGTTAATGATTATGCAAACGATTTATTTGAACTTGATTTTATTGATTATGAATATGACACAAGTATTGAAAACCGAGGAGTTTACGCAATTATTACACCTGATGAAGCTTGGAGTAAGGTTCAAAGAGGTGAAGGTTCATTAACATTTTTTTGGAGACAGGGATCGAACTATTTCGCAGAATATAGTAATGTAGAGGTAAGTACGTTTGAGGCTCAACCTTCAGAAACAAAGCTTGGATTCTATGAACCAAACGAATGGAATGGCTATGCTACTCCAATTTATGTTTTTGAAGGAACTGCAACATTAAAAGATGGAACAAGAGCTTCTTTTATATTTTATGTAGATGCAATAAAAAAAGCTGAATGATTAAGAAAATCTTTATCTCTACAATAGCTTTAACTTTTCTACTACTTATAGCAGGTTCTCTTACAACACCTTTAATAAAACCTGTTAGTGGACAAGGTTCCCCATTAATTGAAGATTTCGGAAGTGCTTGTTTTGACACGTACCCAGATTGTCCAAATGGATACAAGAATGCTTTAGGTTCTGTTCAAGATGGAAGTTTAATTCTTAATGGAATGAGTTTTGAAGAATTTAAAGAATCATTAATGAGTAGTTATGGTTTAGATTCGACAGCAGTAAATACTCTATGTATAAACGAGACATTTGAAAATATAATTCCTAGACGTGGGTTTTCAAATGCTGGGAATTTAGCAACTATTGACGGAACTAATTATCCTGTAGCTTGTCCGAATGGATGGAATCCTCAAAAAGGCCCTCATAATGCTACCCGATTTGGATTGCCAATTGAAAGAGCTTCTGAGCCTTGGGCATGTTGTCCATCTGGATATACTTTTGTAAATCAAGAATTAGATGAATGGGAAGGCGAGGATAACATTCAACAAGGATTTTGTTGTCAAAGTAGTCAGAATCCATACAAAGCTGTCTTTAAACAAGGCGATACAGATAATTGGAGCGGACCTGGATGTTACTCTGCAAATGATAGGATAATATATAATGCGGAAAAAGATGATGACGGCACGAGATCTCCTGGGGATAATAATGGAGATCAAATTAAGATTGACAGTGCTTTTATCTTAAGTAACGGACTTGATCCTAATACAATAACAGAAGATGAGATTTATAGTTTAATGGAACAAAGTCCTATTATCGCTGCTGTTTATGACCTTCCGAGTGGAAGTCCTTATATAAAAATAGCGACTGGTCAGGGAAGTTTAGGTAATGCTGCAAATCCTCAACTTGGAGCAACGCTTGGAAGAGGTTTCTCAAGTAATGCTACGACTAATAATGATCGAATTCTTACAGGACAAAATGAAGGAAGTTTAGCTCAATCATGTCCAGACAAGGGTTGTGCTGTTTATGATTTATCGTGGGTTCCTGAAAAACTTGACTCAACTTATAACGGAAGAGTCTTAGGATATAACATTGTAAATAGTAACAGTTTAAGAATTTCTGTTTCAGAGGTTATGGAAGATTTCGCTACCACACACGATAATGTTATTTGCGAAAGATGTTTTAAAACAGGAGAGGCTATAGCAGTTCAGTACGATACTCAACTTCTTATATGTAATCCTGATAACGAGGAAGGTGGTTATGTAGATGAAGCTGAAATAATTAATAATGATATAGATTTAACTTTAGCTGTTTATAGAGCTCCTCCTGGAGTTAACAGAGATCTAAATGTAAATTGCGCTGAACAGGGGGGTATTATGACTGCAGTTGGTTGTATTGACCCTACTCCACTTGGAATATTAACGGGATTGATTAGAATCTCACTTGGAGTTGTAGGAGGAGTTGCGCTTCTTCAGCTAATTCTTGCAGGCCTTGCTTACCAAAGCGGTAACGAGGAGAATATTCAAAAAGCACAAGGACGTATATTCGCGACAATGGGTGGACTTGCGGTTTTAATATTTAGTGTCTTAATTCTTCGAATAATTGGAGTAAATATTCTTGATGTAATACCTTCTGGATTAGTTTAATTTCAAAATTCAAATAACAAAAACCCAAATTCTAAAAATTAGTTAATATCATTTTTGGAGATTTAGAATTTGTGATTTTGCTTGTATTTAAATCTCTTACTTGAATACGTTGATCTATCTTCCATGTTACAATAAAAAAATTAACGATTTTTTAATATGTACTTTTCAGAATTTGCAAGGTCTCTCGAAGAATTAGAGAAGACAAGTAGTCGGAATGAGATAACATTAATGCTTTCTGATTTATTTAGAAAATTGGATAAAGAAGAAATAAAGTATGTTTTTTACATATTAATGGGCAGGTTAGCTCCAAAGTATGTAAATTTAGAGTTTAACTTCTCAAGAAAACTTATTCTTAAAGCTTTCGAACAATCATTAGATAATAACGAACTTCCTAAAAGTTTGTTTAAAGAGCTTGGGGATATTGGATTAGTTTCTGAAAAGATAATCAGTGAACATAAGGTTGGAGAACTTGAGGAAAGTGAGTTAACTTCTGATCTAGAAATTACGGATGTTTACAATCAGCTAAAAACAATTGCAGAGAAAGAAGGAAAAGGCTCACAAGAGGGCAAGATTAAAGGATTTATTAAGTTAATATCTAATCTTAAACCAATGGGAGCTAAATATGCTTCTAGAATTATCGTAGGTGAATTACGACTTGGAATTAGTGAAAAAACTCTTTTAGATTCTCTTTCATGGTTTATTAAAGGAGATAAATCCCTTAGAAAAATTCTGGACTTGTCTTTTGGATTTAGAGCTGATATTGGAGCTATCGCAGAAATTGCATTAACTTCTAGTGATCCTGAAAAAGAATTACTTAGTATTGAGTTAGTACCAGGAACTCCAATAGCTTCAAAGCTTGTAGAAAGGGAATCTTCATCGAAGGCAGTATGGGAAAGAATGCCGAATTGTTATGTTCAACCTAAACTTGATGGTTTAAGAGGACAGCTACATTTTGTTAATGGGCAGGGTTTTGTTTTTTCAAGAAATATGGAAAATATTACTGAACATTTTCCTGATCTAGTAAAAGCTCTTTCGGACTTAAATGTTGACTCAATTATACTTGATTCGGAAATCATTGGATTTAACCAAGAGACCGGTGAATATCTTACATACCAAGAGACAATGCAAAGAAGAAGAAAATATGGAATTGAAGAATATTCTGAAAAAATCCCTGTAAATGCTATGTGTTTTGATGTCTTATATATAAACGGTGATGATATTTCTCAAGATCCTCTTGAAGATCGAATAAAAATCTTAGAAAAAGTAACTGCTAAAAGTAAGAAATTAGTTATGCTTGAAACTAAAGAGATGAAAAGTGAAGAAGAATTAGAAGAATACTTTAGCGATAAAGTTAATGATGGGTTAGAGGGAATAATTACTAAACAAAAAGGTACACCCTATGAACCTGGAACAAGAAATTTTAAATGGATTAAACTTAAAGCTAATTCGAGATCTGATCTTGTAGATACAATTGATGTTGCAGTAATTGGATACTATAGCGGACGAGGTGTTAGAGCAAAATTTGGGTTAGGAGCTTTATTAACAGCAGTTTATGATCCAAATGAAGATAAATACTACTCTGTTGGTAAAGTAGGGACTGGAATTACAGATGAAATGTTCTCTAAAATTAAAAATGATTTAGATAAATTAGAAATAACTGAGAAGCCTGAAAATGTTGTTGTAGATTCAACTCTTTATCCAGATGTCTGGGTAAAACCTAATATTGTTATTGAAATTGATGCTGATGAAATTACAAGAAGCCCTAACCATACTGCAGCTAAGGGAGTAAAAACAAACGTACCAAAAGATAATCCTGATAGAGGTTTGTCAGTCAGATTTCCTAGATTAAAAATATGGAATAGGGATAAAGATTATCCAAATACTATCGCAGAGCTTGTTAGAATGTATGAGTTAAGAAAATCGTAACATATGAATAGTATAAAAGATTTGATCATAAAAATTTTCTATAGTTTAATTGGAGTAATATCTGCAATTCTTCTAATTAGATTTGTAATAGATCAACTCGAAACTAATGAGGATCATGGTTTAATTGCCTTTCTCATTACTATTTCCGAAGGATTTGTAAGTCCTTTCAAAGAAATCTTACCAGAGACTTCTAACTTCCCAATTGTTTTAGATGCAGGATTTGCTGTACTGATATACATAATTTGGGGAGTTTTACTTTCAATATTTATTGCTTCATTTTTTCAAGAATCTAGAAAAGAAATATTCAAGGATTCGACTGATTCGGTATTTAAATTTGTAGAAAGCTTATTAGTTATAAGGATACTCTCTGATTTTTTTGGATTAAATTCTGAAACTCCATTTATTGAATTAATTAATAATTTAACTCTTTGGAGTGATGGGGTTATTAGACGAGAAATTTTCGATGGAAGATTAAATATTTCAGCGATGGTTACATTGCTTATTATCGTTATTCTTGATCTGATCGCAGAACGAATTATCGATATGCTTGTTACTGAGGAGAAGAAAGAGATTTAATCAATTAACAATTAACAAAGATCAATTAAGAATTAAAAAATTTAATACTTGTACATGAAAACTTTTGATTCTAAAATCAGCTAATTCCTAATTCCTAATTCCTAATTGTTAATTAACTTCTTAGACCTTAAATTTCTATGATAAGTTATCGCGAATCTATGTGCCTCATCTCTAATTCTTTGAACTAAATAAAGCTCTTCTGATCTTTTAGATAATTTGATTTTTGTAAATCTATCTGAATCTTCTATTTGATTAAAATCGTCTTTAAATTGATCAGTAATTTTAAAGATTTCTTCTTCTTTTTTAGCTAGTCCAACAATAGGAATATCGTTATGAAGATTGAAACCATAAAGAATTTTATATGTTGAAGCTAATTGTCCTTTGCCACCGTCAATAATGATTAGATCTGGAATCATTGAAAAACTTTCATCTTTTTTCCAGTTTTTTGCTCGTGTTACTAAATCCTTAGGTAAATCAAATTCTTCAGAACTTAGTTTTTGATTTTTAATTAGAATATGTTTAAATCTCCTTGTAAGAACTTCTTGAAGCATTGCGAAATCGTTCGGCTCGTTTTTCATTCTGATTTTAAATCTTCTATACATGTCAGGTCTAATTTGTCCATCGATCATAACAACCATTGATCCAACAGCATTTCTTCCCTGAATATTACTAATATCGTAACATTCAATTCTAAAGTTCTCATGGTTTTTTAATTTATAGGGAGGAAAACTAAGTTCTTCAATAAGTCCGTTTACTGCCGACTTTTTTTGTTTCTTCTGCATTTCTTCTAAAACAACATCATCAACAGTATTATCCATTCGAATATTTGCAGTTAAATATTTAATATCATTAATTCGATCCCTAAGACTTGCAGCTTCCTCAAAATCTAATTCTTTAACAGCAATTTTTAGTTTAGATTCTAAATCTCTAACTAAATCATTTTTTTCTCCTAAAAAGAATTTCCTTATTGCTTTATATTTCTTTTGATAATGTTCTTTCGATTCTAATCCAGCGCACGCTCCATCACACAAACCAATATGATAGTAAAAACATGGCTTTTTAACTTCTGTGTAAACTTCTAGAGGATCAGATGAAACTTGATATACAAGATGAGTTGTTGTTCTGTATGGAAATAATCTTCTTAATCTTTTAAGTAATCTCTTTGCAGGCATTGTTTCAGGATAAGGTCCGAAATACTCTGCTCCGTCTTCTCTTTTCTTTCTTGTTATAGTAATTCTTGGAAAATCTTGATAAGCAGATTTTGCAGTGGGGGTTTGATTTGGTCTTCTGATCTTCTCAAATCGTACATAAATATAATTTTTATCATCCCTCATAGAAATGTTGTAGTGGGGTTGATATTTTTTTATTAAATTTTTTTCTAAAATTAATGCATCTACTTCTGTATCAACAGTTAAGAAATCAATATCTACAGCATCGTTAATCATATTTTGAATTCGAGTATCGAGCTTTAGATAGTTTGAAAAATAACTTTTAACTCTATTTATTATTTTTTTTGCTTTTCCAACATAAATTATCTCTCCTTTTTTATTTTTATACATATAAACCCCAGGCAAAAGAGGGGCATTGTAGATTTTCTCTTGGAGTTTTTTAGGTTTACTTTGTAGCGTTTTTTCGAGCATAATTTAAAGTCTATCAAAAAGATAGGATTTATTATATCATTGGATACTATTAGTGATCTTAGATTATGACTGAAACACTTACATATTTACTCTCAGTAATGATTGCTTCAATGCTTTTAAGTTTCTCAATAGCATTTCCAATTATTGCGCTACTATATAGATTTAAAATAACAAGAAGGTTAGATTTTGACTTTACTACAGTTATTGAAAAGGTAAATCTAAAAGCTGGAGTTCCTATAATGGGAGGTCTAATCGTAGTAATTACTGTGCTTGTAGTAAATTTATTCTTTAATCCTGAAAGAGGAACTGGAGCTTTAAATATGCTTCTTTTTACTTTCTTTATCTCTGCTCTACTTGGTGGTTTTGATGATGTTTTAAATATTTATGGAAGAGAAAGAGCTAAATTAAGACCTTTAGCAAGAACTCTTAAGCTTATAAAAGTTCATAAGGATTTTAAAAAAAGACTAAAATTAGCAGTTTCACTTCCGTGGGCTTTATATAGAAGGTTCTTTTATATGTTAGGTTCGAATCCTGGAAAAGGAATTCAAGCTCATGAAAAGATACTAGTGCAATCAATTGCAGGTATTTTATTAGGTTATGCAGTATATTTTCTAGGTCCTTGGGAAGTTCCTGGAATACTTCATTTCCCAATTGTAGATTTATATATAAATATTGGTATTTTAATAATTCCTTTTGCATGGATTACTGTGGTTTTAATGACTAATGCTGTAAATCTTGCTGATGGAATGGATGGATTAGCAGCAAGTCAATTACTGTTGTCTTTTGGAGGTTTCTTAATTATTGCAGTTGTTAAAAGTGAGATCTGGGTAGCATATTTAATCGCTAGTGTTATTGGTTCATTAATATCTTATCTATACTTCAATGTTCCACCAGCCAGGTTTCAAATGGGAGATGTTGGATCATTGGCGTTAGGTACCTTACTTGCAGGAGTAGCCTTTATGGTTCAAGAGCCTTTATTACTTTTAATAATCTCATTCCCATTTGTAATGACTTTACTTTCAACAGTTGTTCAGGGGATAGGTAGAAGAGTTTTAGGTCGCAGAATATTGAAAATGGCTCCTATCCATTATCATTTTCAAATGAATAATGACTGGTCAGAAGAAAAAGTTGTAATGAGATATGCTCTTTTTGGATTCTTTTGTATGTTGGTTGGACTTTGGATATATTTTGTTCAATAAAGTAAAATAATTTATGCAAGAGCTAACTGTAAGAATAAAACCTAGTTTGATTATTTGGACAATAGCAATTGTTTCTACTTTATTTCTAGCTTTAGCGCTAAAGGACGTTATTGTTATTTTCTTTCTTGCATTTATTGTAAGTGCAGGTTTTAGACCTTTAGTAGATAAAATGTCTGAAATGGGCATTGCTAGAACCTTAGGTTTAATAATCATTTACCTTATAGCAACATTAATAATTGTTCTAATACTATTGCTTACAATTGAAACATTTATTAGCCAGTTTAATACTGTTAATGCTAACCTTCCAAATATAACTGAAAATATTCTTGAGTCTTTACAGTCAATAACTCCTCAAGAATGGGGAATACTATCTGATGATCAGATCTCTGAGGCTGTAAAAGCTGTTAAAGAATCTACCTTTGTAAATGCAGAAAACCTTGATGATATATTCGAATTTTTAGGAAATAATCTTCAATCTGTAAGCGATACAGGATTAAATATATTTAAAGGTGTTACTAATGTTTTATTCTCAGGATTCCTTGTTTTCATGTTAGCAGCATACTTAATTGCTAGACCAGAAAAGGCTTATAGAGGTCTTATTGTTTATATACCTAGAAAATCACAAGAAAAGGTAATGGATCTATTTGATAAAGTTGAAAAACAACTCGGGGAATGGTTAGTTGGACAATTAATTTTAATGTTGGTTGTAGGACTATTAACTTATGTAGCTGTAATGATTCCATATATATTTGGAGTTGAGGGATATGAATTACATAAATTCGCATTATTAATAGCATTGATTGCAGTTATACTCGAAGCTTTTCCAAATATTGGACCTACTATTACTCTATTCATAACTCTTCTAATGGGTATAGGTACTGGAGGGAGTTTCGCTGTATTGCTTTATATATTAATAGTCTTCTTAGGCATACAACAACTAGAGGCAATATTGATAGTTCCTCTCGTAATGAAAAAAGCTGTCAATCTAGATCCGATAATTGTAATTTTAGCAATCTCTGCTGGATTTACGCTTGGAAACGTTATTGGAGCTGTTTTGAGTATTCCAATTATAGTAATCTTAAGAATAATCTTAGATGAGATTAATGAAAATAGAATAAAAGGAGAAAATGAAAAAGAGAAGAAACTACAAAAAATTGATGCTACTGAATTAAGTAAGAAAGATAAATCTGGTTTTAGAAAAGCTGTTGATGAATTATTCAGAAAACTTTTCTAGTTCTTTTTGTACATCCTCTAAAGTTTTAAATTCCTTATAAACTGATGCGAAAAGTAATGCGCCTAGTTTATCTCTGTGTGTAAGCTCCTCTAAGACCAATTCACCGATCAAAGTCGTAGGTATATTTGTAGAATCATCCATATTAATAAGTTTATTTTCAATATTTTGAACAATCTCCTCTACAATTTCTTCAGATAAAGTTCGCTTTTTTACTGCTTTTAATATTCCTAGCTTTATCTTTTCCCTATCAAACTCCTGAATTTTCCCGTCTCTCTTAATTACATTTACAAGTACTTTTTCTATTCTTTCATATGTAGTGAATCTTTTAGTACAGTCATCACATTCTCGTCTTCTTCTAGACGTGTTTGTATCATCATTATCTCTCTTGTCAATTACTTTTATGTTTTGTGATTTGCAATATGGGCAGTGCATTTGAATAGTTACTAAATGTAATAATACCATAGATTGTCAGTATGACACATTTAACATTTTAGTAAGGTAATAGGAAAAGCTAGTTAACATATACAGCATTTGAATTTCAGAGGGTTATGTGAGTAAACTGTTTAAAGTAATAATAAATTTATGAAATGGTTCCATGCAATAGGTATAAGTGGTAAGGCTACGGCGAATATTGCTAAGCTTTTTAAAGATATGGGCTGGTTTGTAACTGGTTCAGATAATCAATTTCTTCCGCCTGCAAGTACAATAATTGAAGAAAATAAAATTCCTCATGCGATCGATTATCATTTTTCTCATTTGACTAAAGAATTCTGGGAAAAAGAATTAAAAAAGAAACTTAAAATTAATGAAGTTCCTGATTTAGTAATGATTGTAGAATCTCTTTCAAATAAGAATAAAGAATATCTTTTTGCTAAGAATAAGAATATTGACGTGCGTCCGTATTCAAAAATATTGTCCGAATATTTAGTAAAGAAGAATTCAATAGTTGTTGTCGGTACAGCTGGAAAAACAACCACTACAGCCTTAATTACAAAAATTATGAAAGATATTGGTTTTGATCCTAGCTTTATGATTGGGGCTGAAGTCTTAGATTTTCCTGAGTCTCTTGAAAATACTAAGTCGGTTTGGTCAGTTTTAGAAGGTGATGAGTATCACAATAAAGAATTAGCAGATGGTGCAAAATTTCTTGAATATAAGACTAAATATTTGGTTATATCAAATATAGGATATGAACATCAGGATATATTCCCAACACAAAAGGAATATATTGAAGAATTTAGAAAGCTTACTGAAAGTGTTCCACAAGATGGACTAATTGTTGCACGGCTAAATGATAAAAATATTGATGAAACACTTAAGAATTCTAAAGCTAATATTATTAGATATGAGGTAATCAAGAATAAAAAAGATTTTAAGAAGGGTGTTTGGGCAATATTATCAGATAAAAATATAAACACAATTTTTGATGGAAAAGGCAAGGAAGTATTAAGTTTCAAAACAAATTTAATTGGTAATTTTGTTCTAGAGGATATTCTAGCTGCAGTTACGTTAATTCTAAATATTCCAGCTAAGGAAATAACAATTGATATTTTCTCTAGAGGAATAAAGTACCTTGAAGACATTAGAGATTCGGTTGAGAGTTTTAAGGGTGTTAAAAAGAGACTTGAAATACTTTATGAAGATAAAAATACAGTTATTATTGATGATTTTGGAGTTGCTCCTGAGAGAGCTAAAAATTCTCTAAAAACTTTAAAAGAACATTACCCAAAGCATAAGATAGTAAGTGTGTTTGAACCTAATTCAGGAAGTAGATTTAAAGATGAAAAGGAATTTAGTAAGAATTATAAAAATGTTTTTAGTGATTCAGTAGAAGTAATAATACCTGTTCTTTCTGAATTCAATAAAGAATTAGCAACAACCTCAGAATTTGTAGAAAGATTAAAAAAACTTAAAGTAAATGCAAAGCATGTAGATTCTAAGGATATAGCTAAAATAGTTAGTGAACGAATAGGAAATGATAAAATAGTTATAGTCTTTTTCAGTTCTTACAGACTAGATTCAATCGCTAAACAAGTTGTACAACATATGAATTAATAATTCAGAATTAACAAATAAACAAGATTTAATAAAAATTGCTAATTCTTAACTGTTAATTTCTAAAATGGCAGGATTTGTCTCAACAAAACAACTACTAAGTGTTTATGATATTAATGCTCCAAAAGATGATAAGGGGAATCCTTCTCGTGGAACTGCACATGAATTCCAAGATTATGCTTATAGATTAGCTGCGAATTTAAACGATCTAGAAAATCTAAAAATATATATGCGACTTACTAAATCCTATCCGAGGTTTTTGCTAGATCGAACATATGAAAGTATTGCAGAATCAAATGAAGATAATAAAGGAAGACTTTTTATGTGGAAATTTAAAAAGATAAGAACAGATATTCAACTTAAAAGAGATTTAAATAATTTCGAATACGAGCATGTAATAAAAAAGATGAAAAAGCTTAGAGATACTCATGCTAAAAGCATAATTAAGAAAAATGATAATATAGAAACAAATTTTCTAACTCAATTTTTAACTGAATGTCCGAATATTTTTGGAAAAGATAATAAAAAGATTTTAATTATCGGTTCAGTCTCTACCCTTTTACCATCAATGTTTGATGAGAATGTTCACAGAATTACTGGTATTGATATATCTATTGAATTAACAAGAAATTTAAAATCTATATTTAATAAAAATAATAAAAAACGATTTATTACAAAAGACTTTATTTCTAATTCCTTTAAACTACATGAATATAATACTGTAATATTACAAAACTATTGGGACATAATACCTCTTGAAGCTGAGGAACAATTTATTAAAGAAATACAAAGAGTACTTGCTCCAGAAGGTTTCTTTCTTCTAAATTACAAAACAGCTGAGAATAGTAGTCAGTTCTGGAAAGAGCGACGTACTCAAGAATCAATTTTTCATTACTTTCAAAAATTAAATAATCCTAATGAATTATTATCTAGATTTTCATCTTTTGATTTTTGTGAAACAAATAATAAGGCTTATAATTCTGAACAGGTAATATGTTTTAAGCACATTCTATAAATGGATGTAAAAATTGAAGAGTCTTGGAGACTTCTTTTAGTTGATGTATTTGAGCAAGATTTCTTTAAGGAGTTAATTAATTTTGTAAAAGAAGAATATACAAATAAAACAATATTCCCCCAAGGAAAAAACATTTTTAGAGCTTTTAATGAGTGTCCTGTTGATGAGGTTAAAGTTGCAATCTTAGGACAAGACCCATACCATACACCAGGTGTAGCTAATGGATTAGCCTTTTCTGCTAACCCAGATCAGAAAATTCCTCCTTCTCTTAGAAATATATATAAAGAGCTTGAAAATGATTTAGGAGTAAAACCTCCTGAAAATCCAGATCTAATAAAGTGGGCTAAGCAAGGTGTTCTTCTTCTAAATGCTACCTTAACAGTTGAAAAAGGTAAGGCAGGATCTCATCAAAAAAAAGGCTGGGAGGAATTTACAGATATTGTTATAGAAAGATTATCTGAGCTAACCGAACATAATGTTTTTTTTCTATGGGGATCTTATGCTCAAAAAAAAGGAGAGGTTATAAATTCTTCTAAACATTTAGTTATAAAATCAGCTCATCCCTCTCCTTTCTCTGCTGATCGAGGTTTTTTCGGTTCTAAACCATTCAGTCAGGCAAATAAATATCTAAAAAAATACGGGAAAGAACCAATTCAGTGGTAGTTGACCTCTAAAGGTAGATAATTACCAGATAAGGACAAATGAATTTTATCAAAAA
>CAZWRA010000007.1:0-40258 GCA_964635995.1 uncultured Candidatus Saccharibacteria bacterium | reverse complement strand
TTGCAAGCAATTTCGACCGCAAAAGTGGGGATTATCTTCCTTTAGTTTACAAAATCCCCTTGAAAAAATTCAAATTCAACATTAGAGTGTTAACACATTAAAAATTTTTCAAATGCCAGAGAACTTTAAAAGTTATTTTTGGGATATTAATTGTGATAGCTTAAACATTGCCTCTGATTATATATTCATTATATCTAGGATGCTAGAGGTGGGTGAATTTAATTCTCTAAATTGGATTATAAGTACTTACTCTTCAAAATATATAAGTGATGCCTTAGTTTCTGGAAATATTTCAGAAGGAACTAAAGAATTTGTATACGCTATAATTAACTCATGAAAATCCATGAGAAAGTTTTACCTGAGAGATCTCTTAATCTATTAAAAGAAGTAATGAGTCTAGAGGATTATAGTGATTTTTATCTTGCTGGAGGTACAGCTTTAGCCCTTCAACTAGGTCACAGAATCTCTATAGATCTAGATTTCTTTACACAACAACCTTTTACTATTGCTTTACTGAATCAATTTCCGAAGAGCTATACAACTAATTATGCTAGAAAAAACTCAATTGAAATAATTTCAGAAAAAACAAAAGTTGAGTTTATGTATTGGGCATTTCCACTTACCCAGGACTTTGTTATTGTAGATACTTTTAGGCTTATTGATCCTGTCGATATAGGTTTAATGAAACTTTTAGCAATACAAGGAAGAACATCGAAAAAAGATATTGTGGATTTATATTTTATTGATAAGGAGATAATTCCACTTGAAGAATTAATATTCTTATTTGAGGTTCATTATCCAAAAGAGAGTTTTAATCTATATCAAAGCTTAAAAGACATTTTTAATAGTAAGAAAATTCAGAAGGATCCAATGCCTAATATGATGATTAAGATTGACTTTGAAGAAGTATTTGAAAAACTCAAAAAAGAGGTTATAACTATTATTAAGAAAGACATTCTAAAATAATGCATTAGTGTAAAGAAAATGTTAATGTTGAAATAAAGTTAATATCTTTCAATGGATCAAACAGCTCAAAACTCTAATACATCGCAACCAAATACGTCTGATGTATCAACTACAACTCATAATCCAGATTCTCAGACAATAGAGAGAATTAAAAATTTAGCTTATGTAGGATATGCTCTGAATGAGACAGCTAGCGATACAACATTTATGACAAATTTCTACATTGCTAAGGAATCACTGCTTAGATTCAAAGAAGGTATAGATAAATTGAATTTAGAGCCTGAACTTAAGCATGGTATGTATGATTTAATTACATATTTAGATCAGAAGATAGATAAAAGAATTAAATACGCTGAAAATACAGGAGATCGACCAATGGTCTAAACAATTAATAATTAACAAATAACAATTAACAAATAACAATAAAAACTTGTAATTCAGAATATATCGAATAGTATTATCCTAGTTGCTAATTGCTAATTGAATATGGTATAATGTATGAGTTGCTCCGGTGCCTTGGTTAAGGTATAAATTTAATTCGGAGCAATATGACGCTCCGAAGTCATCCTTTATTATTAAATTAAGATTTTTGGAGTTGTTGTTTGTGCTTTAAGCACGTGTATTATTTTATTGTTAAAGAAATGAATAACAAAAAGAATTTTGAAGGAAAAAGAAAATATTTTTCTAATAACTTCAGTAAAAGATCGAATGGTTACCGATCTAAAAATAGTAATCAAAATAAAAATAATAGAGAACCCTTTAATAAAAATCGATTCTCTAAAGGAACTGGATCATCAAATCAAGAAGGAGGATTCAAAAGACAAAACTTTGATTCAAATTCAAATAGACAAGGATCTGGTTTTAACAGACAAAGATCAGGATCAAATAGACCAAGATTTAATAGATCTAGAAATCAACCAAGGAGACAACAAGGATTGTCTTTTCCTGTTGAAAAAATGATCAATAAAAGAGTTGAAGAAACAGAAGAAACTATTTATAAACCAATGTTTAGAATTGAAGATCTTCCTATTCAGGATTCTTTAAAGAAAAACATTATAAAAAAAGGTTTTAAGTCACTAACTCCAATCCAAGATCAAGCTATTCCAGCCGCTGTTGTAGGACAGGATGTTGTTGGTATTGCGGATACTGGTAGTGGTAAGACTGCTGCATTTTTAATACCTGCAATTAACAAAACTATTAGAAATCCTAAAAAGAAAGTATTAATTGTAACTCCAACAAGAGAGCTAGCACTACAGATCAATAATGAGTTTAGAAGTCTTGCGAATAATTTAAGACAATACTCAATTGTTTGTATTGGTGGAACAGATATAAAGAATCAGATTTTCTTTTTAAGAAAAGAACATCATTTCATTATAGGAACACCAGGAAGAATTTTAGATCTTATTAGAACTAAAAAGCTTAATCTAAATGATGTGGGCACATTAGTTCTAGATGAAGTGGATAGAATGTTAGATATGGGATTTGTAGATGATGTTAAGGAAATTATTAAAAATGTTCCTGAATTCAGACAAACTCTGTTCTTTTCTGCAACAACTTCAAAGCAAATTGATATTTTAATGAAGAAGTTTTTATCTGTAGACTATGCTACTTTCTCAGTAAAGAAGCAGGATACAAGTAAGAACGTTGATCAGGATATTGTAGAAGTACCTTTCGGTCATAAGAAAGAAGAAATACTATCTAATTTACTTCAAAAAGATGAAGTTAATAAGACTATAGTTTTTGTAAGAACTAAAAGGTTTGCAGATAAGCTGGCAAAATATCTTCAGGATAACGATATAAAAGTAGCTATTCTTCATGGAGATAAAACTCTAAATCAAAGAAAGAAAAGCTTAGATTTATTCAAAAGAAATGTTGTTTCAGTTTTAGTAGCTACTGATGTTGCAGCTAGAGGTTTAGATATTCCAGATGTATCGCATGTAATAAACTATGATGTTCCAGAAAATTATGAAGATTATATCCATAGGATTGGAAGAACAGGTAGAGCTAATAATACAGGTTATGCTCTAACTTTTGTAAACTCATCAGATTTAAATAAGATAGAGAAGGAGAAAAAAAGCTTTCAGTAAGAGGTACTAAACTCTGGATATGCCTAGCGAAATTGTGTAAAGTTTAGTCAGACAGAATTAATAAATGTTAGATAAACTTTACAGCATTTTTGTTGGACCAAAATATATAGAATATGAAGAGGATAGGCTTATTGCCCTATTCTTTTCTAATATTTTCTCTGTTATAGGCTTTATAGTAATAATGTCTTATGGCCTCCTAAACCTTTCAGCTAGAATATATCTTCCAGCATTTATGGAAATTTTAGTGGCTTTTATATTATTATCAATATTTCTATATTCAAGAAAGTCTGCTGACCCTAATAGTTTCCTTGTTGTTAAGATTTGTCTAATATTATCACTTTTTGGATATGCATTCGTAACTGGAGGATCGCAAGAAACAGGATTTCTTTGGGTTTATACTTTTCCTGTAGCAATATTTGCAATTGCTAGTAGTCAAGTAGGTTTACTTATAACTTTTTTCTTCTATTCTTTTCTTATTATTTTCTATATTTTGCATGTTTTTGAAATCTTTACATTACCCTATGAACTTTATCAAACAAGAACATTTATTTTGAGTTTATTTGTAGTAACATTAATTATATTTATATATAAAATTCTTCAAGAAAAGATTCTTACACTTGTACTTGAACAAAGAAACACTTTAAGAAGAACTAATCAAAAATATTCCTCAGAATTAGAGAAGAAAAAGCTTATCGAAGAAGATTTCAAAAGGACCATTGGTAGTTTTAAAAAGCAAAATCAGCTCTTAGAAAGTACTAAGGTCGCTATGATTAATCTTTTAGAAGATATTAATGATGAAAAAACAAAATCAAAAGAACAAGCTGAAAGCTTAAGACAGTTTAAGGAAGCTGTAGAAAATACAAATGATCATATTGTTTTTACTGATACAGAAGGAGCAGTCATATATGCAAATGAGGCTGTTGAAATAACAACTGGATATACTAAAGATGAGATTATTGGTAAAACTCCGAGGCTTTGGGGTGGACAAATGCCAAAAGAATTTTATAAAGAGTTCTGGGACGTCATAAAAAACCAAAAGAAAGTTTTTAAAGGAGAAGTTATAAATAGAAAGAAAAATGGAGAACTATATACAGCACAGGTTCAGGTTATACCTATTTTAGGTAATGCTGGTGAGATAAAATTTTTTGTAGGTATTGAGCGTGATATTACTGAAGATAAAGAAGTTGAAAAACTAAAATCTGAATTTGTTTCAATCGCTTCACATCAGTTAAGAACTCCAGCAACAGGAGTTAAATGGTTTACAGAACTTCTGTTAGATAATAAAGCAGGAGAATTAACTGACAAACAAAGAGAATACCTAAAAGAAGTCTACCATAGTAATGAACGTATGCTTAAACTCATTAACGACCTTCTAAATGTTTCAAGAATAGAGACTGGAAAGAAATTTACAATTGAGATTAAAACTACTGATGTTGTTGAGCTAATAAATAAAGAGGTTAAAGATATGTTAATTATAGCTGAGAAGAAAAATATTCAAATTGTTAAAGAAGAAAGTATTCCTGAAAGCTATATGATAGATGTTGATCCTGAGAAATTCAGACAAGTTCTCAAGAATCTTCTAGATAATGCTATAAAGTATTCTAATATGGATGGGAAAGTATATATTGGATTAAGAGAAGAAGCTGATAATGTTGTGTTCTGGGTTAAAGATGAAGGTATAGGTATACCAGAAGCTCAAAGAGACAGAATTTTTGAAAAGTTCTTTAGGGCTGATAATGTTTTAAAAGCGGACACAGATGGTACAGGATTAGGACTTTACATAGTTAAAGCAATAGTTGAGGCGCATCAGGGAAATGTTAGTTTCGAAACTGAAGAAGGAAAAGGAACTACATTCTATATAAGCTTTCCAAAAGAACAGCACAGTAAAGAATCAAGAACAATTAGAGTTTAATTTATAAATATTTTTACGACTTTATCATCTCCTTCCTGAATATTACCTATTCCGTCAGTGTTTGATGTAGTAAAGTATATGTTTCCATCAGGACCTTGTATAACCTCTCTAATCCGTCCGAAATCATTATTTACAATCGAACCTATTTGTATAATTTCTTCACCACTAACTCTAAAAACTAAGATAGTAGAGCCTCTTAAAGTTGCTAATAACATAAGGTTACTTAAGTTAGAATCTCCATTAATGAAAGTTAAGCTGCCAGGTGCAATTGCTGGAGTAAAAAAGTAATAGGTGTAAACATATTTTCTGCAGTTTCGCTACCTCTAATAACTGGCCAACCATAATTCTGCCCTCTTTGAACTAAGTTTATTTCATCCTGACCTACACCTCCATCAAATCCAGAAGGTCCATGTTCGGATTGATACATTTCAAATGTTAGTGGGTGCCAATCTAATCCTTGTGCATTTCGATGCCCATATGACCAGATCTCATCTCTTGCATTTTCTTCATTAACAAATGGATTATCATTCGGAATAGACCCGTCCTTATTAATTTTTAAAGTTTTTCTAGCAAGTGAAGATAAATCTTGTGCAAGATCTGCTTTTGAAATATCGCCCGTTGTAATATATAGTTTTCCATCTGGTCCAAAGCCTAATTCACCTCCAGAATGATTAGTTCCTGAAGGTATGTCATTAATAAGAACAAGAGGATTTATTAGCCTGTCCTGATTATATTCATATCTTACAACTTTTAGCATTACTTCAGTTCCTAGTCTATATGTGTGGTAAATATATGTATAGGAATTCTCGGTAAAATCTGGATCTAATTCCATGCTCATTAAACCAGCTTCGCCAACTGATACTACTTCCGAAGTTAAATCAATAGCTGGTTTTTCTAGAAGAATACCGTCTTTAATTATCCTTACACGTCCAGATCTTTCAGTAACAAGGATTGTATTCTCAGATGGAAAAACAATAGACCAAGGTACTTCCAATCCTGATGCTATAACTTCGGTCTTTATCTCTTCTAAACCTAAACTCTCTAATGAGTCGGTTTTATATATTGAGTTATTGGTATTTGAGAAGAAAGGTATTAAATCATATTTAAAAAGAATACCTACTATTAAAGCTAACATTATAATTAAACCTATTGCTAACCCAAAGAAAAGGAAAGAAAGATTTTTGTAGGATTTCATTTTATTTTATTGGCTCAAATTTTAAAGCTACAGAATTAATACAATAACGTTTACCAGTTTTATCTACTGGACCATCATCGAATACATGGCCTAAATGTGCTTCACAATTAGAACAGACTACTTCAGTCCGAATCATTCCATGTGATCTATCTTCTTTGAGTTTAATTTTATTTGTATCTATTGCCTCGTAGAAGCTAGGCCACCCTGATCCTGATTCATATTTTGTGTTAGAAGAAAATAACGGTTGCTCACAAACCATGCACTTATAAGTACCTGATTCCTTATTGTTTAGTAGACTTCCTGTAAAAGGTGCTTCAGTACCATATAAAACACAAACTTCATACTGTTCTGGAGTTAGCTTATCTTTTAACTCTTTTCTCATTTTATCCTCCATACAACTTATTATCCGAAATATTTAAACCAATCTCAAGTTTAATTTTCATATAACTTCCATATCCTTTTGGTAAAATCTCAATATGAAAGTACTAATTATTGAAGATGAAGATACAATTCGAGAAGTAGAAAAAGCTTATTTAACTAGAGCTGGATTTTCAGTAGTAGAAGCTATAGATGGCGATGATGCATTACAAAAGTTTAGGTCAGAAAAGCTTGATCTTGTACTGCTTGATCTTAATCTTCCAAAAAAAGATGGAATTCAAGTTTGTAAAGAGATAAGAGAGAAAAGTAATCTTCCTATTATAATGGTAACTGCAAGAGTAGAAGAAATTGATGAAATAGTTGGACTTGAAATCGGAGCAGATGATTATATAAAAAAACCTTTCTCTCCATCAGTTCTAGTAGCTAGAGTTCAAACACTTCTTAGAAGAATGGGAAGTGAAATAATTGAAATTGAAAATATTGTAATAAATCCTGAAAAAATGATTGTAACTAAAAATGGAAAAGAGATTAAGTTAACAACTACTCAATTTAATATACTTTACACATTAGCTAAAAGACCTGGAAAGGTTTTCACTCGAAATGAGATTTTAGACAAAGCTTATGATGAAACTCTTCCTAACGATGTATTAGATAGAACTGTTGATGCTCACATTAAAAGTATTAGGAAAGTTTTAGAAAAAAATCCTAAAAAACCAGAATTAGTCTTAACTGTTATAGGAAAAGGGTATAAGTTTAAAGATGCAGAATAATAATAGTAAACCTACAAATGTTCTTAATGGGTTTTTAAAAGAAATTGCTTCTTTTATGAGAAAAACAAGTGTAAAAATTGCACTTGTTGTATCTCTAACAATGCTTACTCTTCTCTCTTTATTAAATGTTGTTGTAATTGAAAGAAGCAAAGATACTTTTGTAGATGTAGTAAAAACGGTTACTATTGGTCCTGTTGATGGTGGAAACATAGTAATTGATCGTGAAAATATACGGCAGTACAATATTCTACATTTTTACCAAGACGGAACAGAAAGACCTACGCCGCTTCAAGAAGAGTTTGTTAAACAATTTCAAGCTTCACTTTTAAGTGTAAGTATAATTGCAATACTCGCATCATTTTTTATAGGATTAGTATCATCTCAGATTTTCTCAAGACCACTTAGAAGTTTAAGCTCAGGAATGAGAAACCTTAGAAATAATGATTATGATTTAAAACTGAAGAATATAGGTTCAGAAGAATTTGACGAGGTTGTATGTGAATTTAATAGGCTAACTGACCAATTATCTAAAGTTGAGAAGCTTAGAAAAGATTTAATATCTGATACATCTCATGAATTAAAAACTCCGATTACTGCTCTTTTAGGCCAACTTAATGGTATTAAGGAAGGGGTCTTTGAGTTAGATGAGAAAAGGACTGATCTTTTAATTGGACAAGTTGAAAGGCTCTCAGATATTGTTGAAAGATTACAAGAGTTCGCAAGAATTCAAAGTAGTAAGGTGAATTTAAATAAAAAAAATCTAAATTTAAAAAAATTGTTAGAAAAAATTAGTGGTCAATTTGAGTCAGAATTGAAAGAAAAAAAGATAAAATTTATAAATAATGTCCCTAAAGATTATAATATTAAAGGAGATGAATACTTATTAAGCCAGGTTTTTATAAATCTATTATCTAACACTTTAAAATATTCAAAGGCTCAGAGAGTTGAGATTAGTACTAAAGAGAAAATGATTGTTTTTGCTGATGACGGTATAGGAATTAGCGATAGTGATAAACCATACATTTTTGAGAGATTTTATAGAGTAGAAAAATCTAGAAATCGTAAGACAGGCGGGCTTGGGCTTGGATTAGCTATAGTTAAAGAAATTGTTGAAACACATAACTTGAAAATAAAAGTTAGCGATAAAAAGCCAACTGGAACTAAGTTTACTATTTATACATAGTATTTTCATACTAGATTCATATTGTTGTTCTAAGATTAAATAGTTATTTAAGTAATATTTATTACTTTCATGCATATGAAGAGCAACAACATTATTCAAGTTACAGTTGTATCTGCAGCTACTATAATAACTTTCACAGGAGCAACATTGATTATTCCTCGAACTGCTAAGGCTCGAGAATATGATCTTACATTACCAGTCGTTCAACAATCAATAGAGACTACTGATTCAGTCGAAGTGAATCCAATAGCTATTGACTATGATTTATTTAATAAATATTCATCTCAAAGTATTAGAGAACATTCTAAGAAGTTTGAGAGATGGAACCATAATCCTGAAGTACTAGAATATCTTGGTATAACAAGAGCCGAGGCTTTAGAAGCAAGAATTAATGGTAAAAGTTTTAAAGATATAGCTATTGAAAAAGGGCTTGATGTTAATGAAGTTGCAAATATTTTTGAAGATAATCTAATAGAAAAGTTAAATTTCAGAATGAAAGAAGGGAAATTAAATCCTCAGAGATATGAAAAAATAGTTAGTAATCTTGATGAATTAAGACAGAAGTTTATCGAAGGTAGTTTCTAAATTAAAAGGAGCTTGAAGGCTCCCTTTTTTACTTATCATTAGTTTATAGAAAAGAAATTAGTAATCCTATTACAATTCCGATTAATAAGGCTATTACTGTAACTAATAAATACTCTCCAGTAGTATCTATTGCTTTTAAACCTGAGTCGATTTTTTCTAATAAAGATTCATCTTCCTCTTCATTTTTAGAATCTTCCTTAACAGGTTTTCCAGTCTGAGTTGAATCTCCATTTGGTGTAATAGATCTAATCATAGGTCTCTGACCTTGTGAATTGTTTGATTCTTCTTTATTTTCTCCTAACGATGTATTTAATCTTTCCATGACTTTAATTAAACTTTCAATATTTTTACATTTTAAAAAATGTAAGTCAAAAGTTTGTTACATAGACATTAAACCAAGTATTACCGCAGAAATTAGGATACTAGCTAATTCATATGTCATATCAAACATATAAAGTTTCGAATTTCTACCTTTCCATATTACTGGGTTTAAACTTCCCATAGCTGTAAATCCAAACCAAACTAAAACAGCAGTAAATACACTTACGCTAAGAATATTCCAACCTAAATTCATACCCAAGTGAGAAATTAGAAATGCTAATAAAAATGCTGATATTAATGCTTTTAAAATTGAGAGAATATAATCAATAGGATTTGAGTCAGCAGTATCGATTTTTTTTATTAATTAATTTCATCCAATAAGTTCCCAAAACTTTAGGATTAAACCAAATCATACCTAAAATAATATTAGCAACCGCAGCTAAAGCTACTCCTATTAGGCTTATTTCTGCACCTAGTAGTTGAATCATATAAATTAAGTAATAAGTATTAAAACAGTTTACAAAATTTAGATTTTAAATAATAGTGGATCTATCTACCTGCAAAATAATCCCATAAAGCTTTCTGAAGTTTTTCATTAGGAAGCGTGTATGTAAAACTACTTGATGTTTCTCCTGTTTCCTCATTTGTTGAATACTTTTTGATTACATCACCTAAAGGAGGTTCATTACCTTTAATTAACCAGTTTTCTTTTAGTCCTCTACATTTACCACTACTATCGCAATCATTTACACCACCTCCAAAGTAAACATTTTCAGGCTTAGGGAAAGGAGTCTTATTTGTAAAATATGTGCTTGAGGAATTAAGTTCACTCATATATCGTTTTAGCCATGGACCAAAGGTAAATGCTGGCCATCCGTATAAGCTGTTCATTGGTTCATTATTATTGTTTCCTGCCCACCCTAATGCTACAAAATCAGGTGAATAGATTATTAGAAATGAATCTTTATTATCTTGAGTAGTTCCAGTTTTTCCTGATATTTCTCTATCATCCCAGCTAATTACATCACCAGCTCCTGTTTCTAAATTTTGAAGAGATTTATTTAATAAGTATGTTGCAGCGGGATCTGCTACACTTTCTGCTATAGGGTTAGCATTATAAATTATATTACCATCCTGATCCTCAATACGAAGTATTGGCTCAAATCTTATAAGTTCTCCCCCATTAGCAAAAATTGAATAAGCTTGAAGATGTTCTATTGGATAAATATCTCCTCCTCCAAGAATAAGAGAAATACCATACTTATCAAAACTTTCATATGTTGAATAACCAAAGTCCCTTGCAGTATTAATATATTCTTCTACACCAATTAAGCTCATTACAATAAGGGCAGGAATATTTCTGGATTCTCTAAGCATTCTTTCAGCATAAGTATTATATGTTCCTCTAAATTTCCCATCCCAGTTTCTCGGAACATAAGTATCAAAAGTAATTGGAATATCAGGTAGAAAGCTACCAGGTGCAAGAATACCTTTGCTAAATGCGATGTAATATCCAAGTGGTTTGTTTTTTGACCCAGGAGATTGTAAAGTTGTTAAAACGTTAACCTCTGGATTATATTTACAGTTTTGAACATTTTGATTACAACCAATATTTTCTCCATTAAATGATCTAGATCCACTCATTGTTAGAATTTCTCCAGTTTTTGGTACTACTGTCATTACAGCAGCATTATAAGCATTATATTTTTCATTAAATTCAGAAGCTTCCCTCGTATATTTTCCAGCTATTTCTTGAAGACTGTAGTCAAGAGTTGTATAAATTTTGTATCCTCCTGTTTGTAATTCATCAAGTGTAAACGGTTCAGTACTATTTTTATAATTCCTAGTTTGAAGTTCTTGGATAACATAATTTGTAAAATGACCTGCTTTAATATCTAAAATTGGAGGACTAAATGAAACTTCTTCTATAAAACAGCTTCTATTTGATCTAAATTAATTAATTGTTCATTTGAGAATCCTGCTGAAATTAATTGATTATTTAAAACATCAATTTTTTGTATTAACTGAGAAAATACATACTTTTTTCTTTCTTCAAGCTCATTACGTGATCTCTCGTTGTCTGAGCTTAGTGTTGGTGATAATTTAATTGGATCGTTTACTATTGCAGCTAAAATAACAGATTTGGCTAGACTTAGATCATTAACATTTTTATTAAAATAAAAATCAGAAGCAGTTTTAATCCCAACAATATTTGAACCATATGGTGTTATATTGAAATAAAGCTCAAGTAAAACGTCTTTTGGATAGTTTTTTTCAAGGTGAGATGCAAGAAAGACCTCTTCAACTTTTCTAGAGATAGTGGGTTCATTATTTTTAGTTATGATCTTTACAATCTGTTGAGTAATAGTACTTCCTCCACAAAGCTTATTATTATTAAAAGATCTTAAAGTACATCTAACAATAGCATCTGTTCTATATCCATCATGAAGTAGAAAAGTACTGTCTTCTGCAGCCAAAAATGCAGCATAAGTAAATGAATTTATTTCATTAATATAAACCTTATCGCTATTACTATAATCATTATGAAGTCTAAATAAACTCTTTCCATTTCGATCATAAATCTCTGAAGCGAAAGGAATGTCTTGAACTAAACTTTGAATATCAGGAAGTGCTTTCGATCTCTCTTGTAAGAAATCTAAGATTAAAATTGTGAATAATCCACTAAATAAGATAAAGCTAGAAAATAGAACCAGTGAAACAATAAAAGTCTTTGTCAGCAAAACACTTTTTCTTTGCTTTTTAGGTAGTTTTTTAGACAGACGAATACTCTGCTCAATCATATAATGAGTGCTAATTTTGTTGATAACTTTATTGTGTTTGGATGTTTAGAAAATGCCGCTCAGAAAAGCAGCGCACACTTACGTATTCAGAATCAAAATAGAATGTTTATTTAAGTTGTCAACATAAATATTAATTATGTTAACGAAGCTATATTTCAATTTATCGGAAATGTTGAATATATTCAATGAGAATACGCTGAATAAGCGTAATATTTTTACGTAACATGTGGGGAAGAATTCTCCTTTATTTAACTAAACCTTTAGTTTTTAAAAGGTTATGCACGTCTTCTTTCCATTTAAAGGCTTCTTTAGTGTTAGCCTCAACGAAAACAGCGAACTGATCTAGATAGTCTTGAAGATCTGGTGAGCCACTTCTTGTAATAAATTGGTAAGGTTTAACACCAGTAATACTGTACTTACCTTCTACACCTTTTAATTTTAGATCTGTGAGTTTAGTTTTTACTTCTTTTTTAATTTTTGAAGGCATGTCTCTAATTATTGAGACCCAGAATTGATGAATACGGTTCTGCTTATTGGCAGTTATTCTATAGTCTTCGTATTCGTCAGCTTTAACGAAAAGATACTTCATAATAAATATATATTCTTCTTGATTCTAACATAGAAAATGCATTCTAGAATTTTTATGAAATTTTTATTATGGTAGATTTTATAAATAACGATTTTAATAATGGGAGTAAGATTAAAGGTTGTTCTAACAAATTTCACAATATATTTCATTTATCGCGAAATTTATTGATACCCCTAAAAATATTAGACAAACTACAACTAAATTAAATATTAATGAAATAGTTCTGCTTACTTGTAACTCTGAACCACGCGCAGGAATTTTATTAGTTTGAATAATTTCCGCAATAAAGTTATATATAATCAAAAGGATGAATAGGCAGTTTTATTGCTAAAAAAGAAAGAAATGCTGCAAATAGAAGTATAAATGGGTTTTCTAATAGTATTCCACTAACAACAGTAAGTATAAAGATAGGATAACTAAAATAAAGACCATACTGAACGCTTTTCTTGTCCGATACAATTCCACAAGCTATCCATTTTGTTAAAAATCTATCTCGAAGTTTTTTCAATGAATTCATTTACTATTGATTCTGATTTATTTGTTCGACTCTACTTAAGATAATCTTCTTAATAATATCTTCAGATAAAGGATTTTCAGGAGTAAATCGAATTACTCTATTTCCTAAATCATAGCCCTTAAGTTCATCTTTAAACTTATTTATAATGTCACCTTGCATAACAAGAAAGCCCATATGTTTTTTAGAAGCATTCATACTGATAAGATATTTATCCTTATAATAGAACGCGGGAACATTTATACTAATTCCTTCAGTTACATTAGGAACAAGTCTATGATTAGTTAACCTTATTCTTTCTAAGGCATGTCTTTGATCTTGAGGTAGGCTTTCTAAATAGTTTTCTATCTGATTTTTCATTAATAACTTTATTAATAAAGTTATTCTCCTGCTTTTCTAATTGCTTCTAGATCTAGTTTTTTCATTGGCATGAAAACTTCAGTTACTTTATCAGCCTTTTCTGGATCCTTCATTAGTTCATCAAGAATTCTTGGTGTAATTTGCCAAGTTACTCCGAATTTGTCTGTACACCATCCACACTGCTCAGCTTCAGGTACAGAAGAAAGCTTTTCCCAAAAGTGGTCAATTTCTTCTTGGGTTTCGCACTCTATAATAAATGATACACCTCGTGTTAATTTGTATTCATCAACTGGACCTCCATTAAGAGCCATAAAGTTAGCTCCATCAAGAACGCATTCAGCTGTCATAGTAGAACCTTGAGTCATTCCAGAAATTTCTGCAGATGCTTCAGATACTTTTGTTATATCCCCCATCTCTCCTTTATGATATTCCCCGGGAGCGGAATTAAAAGTATCAACGTAATAGTTATCTGCTTCTTCAGCATTATTCTCCGCAAACCAGATGCAATTAATTAGTCTTAACATAGAAATATTTTTAATAATTAAGCTGTAAATTTAATTATAAGTTTAAATGAAGTTAATTCCTAGGAATTTAGAAGTACTTACTTATTTTAATAATTTATCAGATAATAGTTTACAGAATTTAAGTGTGCGTTTGAGTAACTAGTATTTACTCAATTCTATCTACTAAGTACTCAAAAGCGGTTGACGAGGCTCGAACTCGCGACCTCTTCCCTTCCTTCGCTAAAGCTATGGAAGGTATACTTGGCAATAACTTCCTTCGCAAAAAGCAGATGACGAGATTCGAACTCGCGACCTTCTCGTTGGCAACGAGACGTTCTACCAACTGAACTACATCTGCTTTTTGCGGCTATAAGTTTGGCAAGCGTTCCCCTCAACTACAACCGCATTTATTCAGAAAATTATACCAAAAGCCTTTAAAATAAGTTACTTTCAGTTCAAAATTTCCCTATACTGAATTTATGAAATCGAAAGATTACTTTTATATCTACGTATTTATACTTATAGTAATTTCATTATTTCTATTCTTATTTATTCTATCCAATACTGTTCTAAAGAATAAATCGATTTATGAAGTAGAAGTATCTGAAGCATCTGTAAATAAATATATAAATATTGAACTAAATAGAATTACAGCTGAAATTAATCCTGATCTTTATATTACTGATGAAGGGGTAAATGAAGAAATGCTTTTCAAAAACTTCGGAATTAAAATTGATAAAGAAAACTATGTCCATCTTGATTCAAATAATAGATTAGTTAATTGTTATAGTGACTCTTACAATTTTACAATCAATAAAGATAGTTTAGTTAAAGCCTCATCTGAAGATAGGATAATTAATTTATCTGAGTTTATATCTTTTGAATCTTTAGATTTAATTAATGCTTGTCAAAAATATATTAAATAAATAAATAAGATAGAAACAACATTAGAATCAGCGATTGGTCTTAAAAGATCTGATTCAAAAAAGATTTTTGGATTAAAAAGAATTGAAGATAAATATGCCTGGGATATTCATTATTTAGTATCATTAGAAAATCATTTAACTAATATTAAAGATAAATTCACATTTGCTCCTTATTCTGGAACTTTTGAAGAATTTGAAACGTTTATTGCTATTTACTCAAAGCCAATTGATGGAAAAAAGATAAATGTTGGAGAGACTGTAGATTATATTAAAAAGTTGATAAATAATACTGAAGCTCCGTTTGTTTTGCCCTTTGAAACTTTAAATGCTCCTAATATTGCTTCAACTAAACCTACATATGATTTTTCAAACCTAGTTGGCTCAGGACAAACAAGAATAGACTTAATTAGAAACGGACAAGGTAATTCTGCAGTTTATTTTGCTGAGTTAGGCTTAGAAGAAATTCAGAAAGTTGTAATAATGCCAGGAGAAGAATTTTCGTACTTAGCTAAAATCGCAAAACAACCAGGGTTAAATAGAACTGCAAATGTAAGGCTTATTGGATGTGGGTATTGTAATTCAACAACAACTATCTTTAGAGCGGCGTTAGAAGCAGGATTACCTATAACAGATAGATCATCTCATGGGATAAATATTGCTTCGTATGACTTTGGATATCCAATAAATGCAGTTGATGCTACTTTCTACGCAGTTGAAGGACAAGAGATTGATCTAAAATTTGTTAATGATTTTAACTATCCGATAATGCTTTACTTTGAGAAAACTCAAGATAGTAATAACTATCAATATCATTATGTTCATATTCTTACAGATTCGAATGCTAAGAAGAGAACTGTAGAACTTTATGATTAGAGAAAGTGGGATGTATATTCCCCAACTCATTTCAAAGCTGAATTTAAGAGAAAAGTGTGGGAGAATGAAGTGATAAAATTAGAAGATAGCTTTACTAGCAGATATATTGACTACTAAATGAAACATAAGAAAATTTTAATAACTGGAGGGCATGCTACCCCAGCATTTGCTGTAATTAATGAATTAAGAAGACATAGTGATTTTAAATTTGTTTGGGTAGGAGAGAAGCATAATCAAAAAGGAAATCGAAATCCTTCAGCGGAATACGTGACAGTAACAAAAGAATATAAAATTCCATTCATTAATCTTAAATCTGGAAAGTTAGTTAGAAAGTGGGATAAAAGTAATTTTATTAGTGCTTTTCTACAGTTTCCAAGAATATTTTTAGGTAGCTTAAAAGCACTATTTATAATTTTGTCTGTTAGGCCAAGAATAATACTTTCATTTGGAGGTTTTACAGCAGTTCCTATTGTCTTCTGGGCTCATTTTTTTGGAATCAGAGTTATTACACACGAACAAACAATTGTAAGTGGGTTAGCGAATAGAATAATAGCAAAGTATGCAGATAAAGTCTTAGTTAGCTGGGCAAGTTCTATTGATTTCTTTCCTGAAAAAAAGGTTGTTCTAACAGGTAATCCGATCCGTGAAGATATTTTTGAAATTAGATCTGAGATTACTAAAAATCTTGATCCAAATCTGCCAATTATATACATAACTGGAGGAAATCAAGGTGCACATGAAATTAATTTTAGAGTTTTTGCAATTATTAATGATTTATTAGAAATAGCAAATGTAATTCACCAAACTGGAAACTCATCTGTTACAAAAGATTATGAAAAAGGACTTTCAATTTATGAGGAACTAGATGAGATTAAAAAGAAAAGATATGTTGTTAAAAGCTATGTTGGAATTGACGAGATAGGTGAGGTTCTAAATAAATCTGATTTAATAATCTCAAGATCAGGAGCTAATACTATTTGCGAAATATTAGCTTTAGGAAAGCATTCAATCCTAATTCCAATTCCTTGGACTAGTGGTGATGAACAGGAGAAGAATGCACAGCTAGTAGCTGATATTGGTCTAGCTTTAAAACTCACTCAAACTGATAATCTTGAACCTAACGATCTTTATAACGCTATAGTGGATGGTTTAGATAGAGTTGAAAGAAAAATAGGTTTTGGTGGAATACCAATTTCTGTAGTTAAAGAAGAAGCTTCAGGACTTATAAAAATTGATGCTGCAAGTTTAGTAGCGGGTATTGTTATAAAGATGGCTTATTCATAATTTCTTCTGATTTCTCTGCTCTTTTTTTAAGATAAATATCAAAAATTACTATTGCTAAGCATATAATGATTATTAAATAACTTAAATTTAAGAATGGTGTTGTTAAATCGTTTATTAATTCTCTTAAAATAATCACAAAGTTATCTTGGAATCTATTATTATCTATGTTTAAGCTTTCTTCTGGAATACTAATAAATAATGCCTTTATAATCCATACTAAAATAACTCCAAAAAGTGTTTGAATAATTATTCCTGCAGATAGATTTCTTGAGGATTTCCTTAGGTTTGAGCGATTTATAACTAAAAAGAAAAGAGTTGTAAGAATTGTTGCCATAGTTAAATAAAATATAATTATTTCAGAACTACTGTAAATATCTTTTACAGTTGTAGATCCTTGTAAAATATTTCTTCTTGATTCTGACTGAACTCTAAATGCTGATAATACAACAGCAAGCTCTTCATTTTCATTCAAACTTAGTACTTCGTCTTTATTCTCCAGATTATTAATCAATGTATTAAAATCTGTTAAAGCTCCTAGATTATTTTTACTTAAGATTTCTTCTTTAGTTGTTTCTGGAAGACAGTTAACTGTTGCTGGTTGATTGTTTAAGACTGCTGCTTGTATTGTAAGTTCTTGATCTCTTGTACACGTTGGAAAAGTATTTACTGCCTCACTAAGTTCTCCACCTAATTTCGGTACGGATTCTCTAAACTCAGCCTCTAATTTTTGGATTGGAAGAAAAACGATTAATCTTTCATCCTTGTCTGAAAGGTAAGAAAGTATTCGATCAATATTAGTATCTACTATTGATTTTAGTAATTCTAAAGAAACAAGCTCTCTAATATTCTTTTCTAAAACAAGAGAAAAGTGCGTAACAAATGAATTTACATCTAATTTAGAAGAGCCTGTATAACTAAAGCTTTCTTCAATTAAATCTTCTATAACAAAGCTATTATTTTCTGAGAGGTATTCAGGAAATTCAGTATAAAGACCCATATTTCAAAGAAATTTTTATAAAGATTCGGATTACTTAAGCTTAAAAACATTCCAGCAAGAGGTATTAGAAGACTTAACAGAATTAATATAATTGATATTAGAAATGCTGAGAAGAACTTTCTCATTTAGACTCTTTTACTACTTCAGTATAAAACTTTGATTTTTCTAAATCACTAAAAACTTCTTCTCTTTCATAAGGTGAAACAAACCAGATTCTAGGAGTACAGTCTTTAAAGAATTTTTTAATGAATTCTTTTAATTCATCCATCTTTAAATCTTTGACTACTTTCTTACCTTCTTTTAAATCGTAATATAGATAAGGAGATTCTTCTAGAATATCTAAACCTAAGCCTTCTGCTTAATTCTCATCTACACTTGTGTTTGTTTGGAAAATCTCATGACTAACAATACTGTTGAACCATCTTTTACCGTAATTGCTTTTAAAAAATTCATCAATTCGATTATAAATTGCATGATGAGTAGCATTTAAAGTCTCGACTAACTTAGCTTTATCGCATGTAAATTTAAACCCTCTAATCTTTTGTGCTATCCCAAAATTTACATTAAATGTTTCAGCACCGTAAATTAATTGTTGTTCTTCTCTTAAGAATTGATGATTTATTTGCCAAAAGAAACTATTCAATAGAACAAACATCTTGTCCTGTCTGTAATAAATCTCTTCACTTAATGAATAAAAGAATCCAATTTAAACAAAAACTCCTTGCATTTTCTCCTCCAGAAAATGTCCTCGGACGAATTTTTGGTCAACGTCTACCCTTTTTACTCTGAGCATTTTTGAGTTATTTTTCATTTTCCCGAACTTTTTAATTAACTCTTTCTCATCACCTTTAAGTTTTTCAGGTGTTTGAAGAGTTACAACCATGTTTTTAGGATTTACTATTGCATCTAAATATTTTTCAATATGCTCTGAAGTAATTAATTTAATACTTTCTGATGTCCCAATAACTCTTTTTTTTGTAGAAATCATAATAAGGAGCAATAAACAGTTTGTCATATTCAAGTCCTGAATCTTTATCTTCTTTATACATCCTCTCTAACTCTCCTAAGATAATGTTTCTTTCTTTTTCGATAAATCCTCCTATTCTTTTCTTTGGATAATTCATTACAGCATAAATGTATTTCAAAATTCTTTTAGAAGCTTTTCGATTTCCGTGTCCGTAAAAATATACGTATTGTCTAGTTGTAGTAGCATTACTTGAAAAACCTGGTCTATACTTAGTTCCGAAAGTGAATGAGTCGAACTTATCTTTTGTTTTCAGAAAGTTATTAGGATTCCCAAAAATAATATGCTCAAGAAAGTGTGCTGTCCCTTGAGGAACACCAATCTCTTCTTCAAAAGCCATTCCTCCACTAACTACAACTGAAAAGTTACATTCTCTACTTCTTGGATTAACTGCATGAACAAATTCCATTCCATTGTCTAGAGAATATCGATAATTTGTAGTTTTTTCGTTTGTGTCTACCCACTTTTTTATAATTTTCATACTTCATTAAAATAATTAAGCTTCTGCAATTTGTCTAGGACCTTGTGATCCTGGAAAGACTCCTCTATAAAGTTCGTAATGTTTATAGCGGCTTGGTACATCAGGATTGTAGTTTCTTTTATCTCTTGGTACTGCAGTCATTTCTTGTACTTCGTGCCAACCTTCAAGTGGAAGTACAGGCAACATATGTGCAATGTATCCTGAGATGACCATACAATTTAAATTTATTCCTCTTTTTAATGCTAAACTCATGCGATGTGCACCATCTACAACAAGCAATTTGCCATCCCATTCTTCTAAAGCTGGGGGCACATGAGTCAATCTTCATTTATTTGAAGAATTCCTCTCAACTTAAACATATCTATTCCTTGACTACGTAGCTCAATATCTAATCTTTCGAGCTCCTGAAGATGGCTTGTAAGAACATACTTTGCGTTTGGATAAACGGTGTTAGGATCTATCTCACGAATTGTAATGTCAGAATACTCATATGGTTTAGGAAGCATAAATTTTGCGAAAGGATCATCCATATTTAGGTACATTCCTTCGCGAATGTGACTGTGAAGTAAATGCCAGCCATCTGGATCATGCTCGTCGTTACTTAATATCTCAGCCATAAGAATATTATTATCTTAAATATCTTAGCATAAAATATTATTAAGGCTTCTATAGTGAGCTTACTCAACACTCGTATCTCTAAATTCTCCTAGTTTTGCAAGATCATCAGGATTAGTAGTGATTAGATTATGTTCATTCTCACTAGCTACAACTTGAATAGCTACATGATTAGCACCAGCAACGAAAATTCCTTGTCCGATTCCTGCAGAAAGTAAGAATGATTTCTCTCCTTCAGTTAAGTAGAAGACTTTTTGAAGTTTATCAATAGCTGCAGGAGATTGTTTTAAAAGTATCTGCATCGAAGCATTATTTACAATTGCTTTTCCAAAATCAGAACTTAGAAAGTCGTCTACATCCTGTGTAATTGTTGTAAGTCCTAAACCATATTTTCTAGCTCTTTTAGCAATTTGATAAACAAAGTACGCTGCATCTTCATATTGCATCATAATCCAAGCCTCATCGATAATAAGTAGTCTCTTTCTCTTATCTTTCTTAATTTTTGTCCAAATAAAATCAAGCATAGAGTACATGGCCATAGGTCTTAGGTCAGGCGTTAAATCTCTAATGCTAAATACAGTAAAAGTGTTATGAATATCTATTGTCGATCTTTGATCAAATACACCAGAAGCAGAACCTTTTATGTATCTCTCTAGCCTTCTAGCCATAGAATGAGCTTCATCTTCAGCCATTGCGTTTAAAACCTTGTATAAGTCCTCTAATAATGGCGGTTCATTAGAGTGAGTAGATTTATCAGGAGTAATTCCTTTCTCAGAGTAAGTTAATATAATTGCTCTATCTAAAATAGCAGCCTCCTCTCCTGTAAGTGTACCTCCAAGCATGATTCTAATTAATCCAGAAACTGATCTAATTTTAAATCTTAATTCATCTTCATCTTGGCCATATAAACCAGAAAGTTCAAAAGGATTTAGTTTTTGTTGACCGTCCTGAGAAAATGAAATATATTCTCCTCCAACAGTATTACATAATCTATCGAACTCTTTTTCAGGGTCGATAATAATTACATCCACTCCAAGCATTAATGTTCTGACGGCTTCAAGTTTAACAGCGTATGATTTTCCTGATCCAGATGCAGCTAAAACTACTGCATTTGCATTTGGAAGTGAGAATCTATCAAAAATAACAAGAGAATTATTATGAAGATTAATTCCATATAAAACCCCTTTTTCCATTGTTAATTCGCTAGAAACAAAAGGAAAAGTACTAGCAATAGCTGTTGTATCTAAGTTTCTAGTCATATTAATTTTATCCAGACCGTAAGGAATAGTTGTCTGGAAACATTCTTCTTGTTGAAGGGTTGCGACTTTAATAATTAACCCAATAGTGGCTGCTGTAGATTCAAGATTCTTTGCAACTTGATCAAGCTCATCTAATGTATCTGCATGAATAGTTAAATACATTCCATACTGAAAAAATTTTTCATTTCCTGCGGCAAGTTGTTGTTGAAGATTTAAAGCATCGTCTAATTTTTGCTTAATTATTGGGTCTTCTTGCTGACCTGCTTTGATTTCTAAGTTGATAGTTGCTTGGAACTCAGCGATTCTTCTTTTCAATAACTTCAGCATTTCAGCAGTATCTTTTGGATAATAGAAAGTACTAATATCAATTGGAAATTCAAAATTAATTAGAGGTTCAAGCCAATTAGGATTAACAATACTTGGATAATCAACAACAAAGTAAGATCTAAAATACTTACTTCCTATAACGATATTATTAAAATTAACTTCAATTGCAGAAGGAGCAATTATATCTTTAACATCAATAAGACCTTGTGCAAAATCTGTAATAGCTTTTTGTTCTTTACTTAAAGCAGCAGCCTCTTTTGCATTTACAGGTTGTTTTCCTCTTCTACCCTGTTGTCTAGCTCCAGTAGGTATTCTTCCTCTTTGTTGAACTTGTGTTCCTCTTGGAACGACTTGCATCCTTGTAGGTAATTGATTGTTTTGATGAACAACTGCTTTATTCTTTTTTTTACCTCTATTAAATAATCCCATTATTTTGTTGTTACGATACCTCTTTCAATATCTTGTTCTCTTAAATTTAATATTTCAAGTCCAGTTTGATCAGGCTCGTACATAGAATAATATAGTTTAATTAATTCATCATTTTGCAGCTGTCTAGCTGCAATACCTAAATTTCCAAATTGCTTTAGAATATGATCTCGTTTTGGATAAAGCTCTTCTTTAGCTTTTTCAACAAGTTCAGAGATATTTATTATCCTTTTCTGTTTTCCAAGTAACTGTCTCATCCAACTAGTTGTAATTATCGGTAAACGATTCGTTGGAATTACTGCATAAAATCTTTTATCTAAAACTTGAGTTGACTGGGTTAAATTCGAAATAAACTCCTGATAAATTGAAACCTGATTAATAACAGCATCAGATGTAATTCTAGTTTTATATCTTTCTAATAGCTTTAAATATTTTGCGATATCAGTTCTTTGTGTTCGAATAACAATTTGAATTGGAAAAGTAATTGAATTAAGAAAGGCTGCAAACGATCCAATTCTTGCATCTTGTTCTTTACCGTCTAAAAGATCAAAGTTTAGCGAGGTTGTTTCAATAACAACCGATACCTTACCATTTTTTAATACAACTAAATCATCCCTAATATCCTCAATATCGAGATGCTGTTGTGTACTTATTTTTTTAGGATCGAAAATTCCCACACTTTATTAATTAATAATACTATCTTACAAGTTAGATCTTTTAGAATCAATGGAATATAAGTGCTAGAATTAGTAAAAGTGACAGTATAAAGAATTGCTGCTATAATGCGGTGTCATGGCAATTTGGGAGTTTTTTAAACAAAAAAATGAAGAGTTTAAAGAAATAGGAAGTTTCGAATGTACTTCTTCTAATCTTGTTTCTGCATTTACAAATCTATCAAGCATGGTAGGACTTACAAATCCCAAATATCTTCAAAAAAACTCTGGAAAAGGAATTTTAATAACAAAAAAAGGCGATAAATATGTAATTAAATTACTAATGTTTAAGCCACCAGTAGAGTTAGAATGGTCAAATCTAAAACCACTAAACCAACTTTTCGACACTTTAGATGAAATATCAAGAGATGAGTCTTCAAAGATTGGAAGTGTAAATTTTACAAAACTACAAACTGGGCATAGGTTCTTCCAACTAGCATTAAGTCGTTAAACTCTTTCTAGAACTGCAACACTTTCTAAATGAATCGTATGGGGAAATAAATCAAAACCTTTTATTTTTGTTACTTTGAAACCATTTTTGCAATATTTCAATATCTAATGCTTGGGTAACTGGATTACATGAGACATAAATTAGTTTTTTAGGATTAAAGTTTAAAATATTTTTTATTTCATTTTCCTGAAGTCCTGTTCTTGGCGGATCTACTATAACTAACTCATTTTGGGGTAAGTTTTCTAATTCATCTAAAATATTTAAGTCTTTTACTTCTAATTTATAATTTTTTATATTATTAAGTTTAATATTCTCTAGACCAAGCTCAACACTTTCTGAATTAATTTCGTATCCATAAATTTCCTGAAAATATTCTGAGAGTAAAATACCAATAGTTCCTACTCCATAATATAAATCTATTAAGATTTTGTTTGAATCATTTTTTATATCTTCTTTAACAAAGTTAATGATTTTTTTTGAAAGCATTAATATTATTTTGAAAAAAGGTATTAGGTCCAATTTTAAATATTTTGTTATTTAACGAGATTTCAATATTATAATTTCCAACGGTTTTAACAACTTCACCATCAGAAATCAGAAAGAAGAGGTTGTTTAACTAAATTTATTTATGTAAATCCTAAGTCTTTAGCTTTTTCTAATATGTTTCCCCAAACTGAGATAGATGCTTCTTTAGAAACAAAGTTAACCATAGCTTGGTTTTCATAAGATTTTAGGACAATATAACGGAAATCTCCTTAATGCTTGACTAAATCATATAACTCAATACCTTGTTCTAAAGCTAATTCAAAAAGTTTTCTAGCTTTATTAAACCATTCACAACTAAAAAGCACAGCTTCAGTCATATCGATTACCCAGTTAAACTTACCTGCTTTTCTCTGACCTAATCTGTTGTTAGGCTCGTGAAAAGGATTATAGCTACATACATAATCCATTTTAAAGCGATAGTTGTAAGTCTGATCTGAAGCAGCAACTTCTATATTTTTAAAACTTGGATAAATGTTCTTAAGAGCCTTTTCTTTGATTTCAATCTGATTAGAGTAAGGAATATCTTCAAGAGGAATGGAACCAATATCTGGAAAATATTTTGATGTATCTTTATTAATAATTTCTGAAGCTCTTAGTTTTGAGGCTTCAGTCTTTATAAAACTTTTATATGTTTTATTTGAATTTATCAAAATCCTATCTCACCAACTAAAAACTTTTCAAGTTGTTCATTAGCTATTTCTAATGATTCATGCTGATTATTGAAAATAGCTGACGCGTCAGATCCGCAAATCTTTTCGATATTTTCATAACCACCAGGATGTGAAAGCGCCCAGCTTTCAGGTATTTTATAAACACTGTTATTAATAACTGTTAAACATTCAGTTTCTAAACTATCTGCATCTTGAATTTCAGATATTGTAAATTCAGCTACAAAAGACGGAGGAGTATTTGAAGTACTGTCTTGATTATTATTAGTGTCTTCTTCGTTATTTGGCTTACTATCAATTACAATTGTATAGCCTAAGTAGATTATAAGAATTCCTACAATTAATCCTAGTATAGGATAAACAATCTTGTAGACTAAATTTATTCTATCCATTTAAATTGAACTTAAAAATTGGGATATTAAAATTCTATGAAAAGTATTAATAACAGTCAATTTATTTCTTTACTTTTCTTTTATTGAATTTTTTCCATGGTTTTGATGAAGTTTCAACTTTAGATTCTTCTTTAGCCTTTGTTACTTTTTTATCCACACTAGCCTTTGACTTCTTATTTCTCTTATCAAACCTTAATTTAAATTTAGCCAAAGTTGTAATAACTGGAATTGGCATTAATAGTGCAGAAGAAATTAAAACTGCTGGAATAACGAAATTTACACCCATTCCAAAGAAAAGAGGTACTGCTATAAATATTATTGCAATCATTAAATAATTTCTAAGTATTGAGTTGTTAGATTTTAAATTCTCTAATACTTCAGAAATTGTATGCTTAGCTTGTCCTCTTAGTTGTAACCAACTTAATATGAATAGGAAATTTGTCCAAATACCAGTTATCAGAATTGAAATTATATCAATTTCTCGAACTTGGTAGAATCTAGATATTACACTAATTAGAGTTAGTTGAATAAGCATTGAAGATAGTATTGTAACTATTTCTATTCCTAATAGTTTTACTACAGAAGCATAACCCCCTTCTATTATTGAATTTCTATAAACAAAATAAATTAATCCTAAAAGACTAACTACAAAAAATACAATCATTCCTCTTGCAATAGAATTTAATGCTTCAGATTGAGATCTTTCTGGAATAACGTCAGAATATTCAAAACTTACGTCTGTATCTTTCATGGTATCTTCTACAAGATCTTTTATTACTTCAGAGCTAGAGTTTTGAAAGTAAATTACATTGTTATTTCTATCGATTCGAGTCAAACCAATAAAACTTTGAAATCCACTATAGATATCCTCTGAAATTTCTCCTTCAGTTAAACTAAGAGTGATTTTTGAACTTTCTTCAAAATCAGAATAATAAAAACCTTGGTTTATTATTAATGTTGGAATAGAAAGTGCGAGAGTAACTAACACAAAAACTGAGAACAAATTGTTTCTTAATTTTTTTAAATTATTATTCATATTTTCTTCTAAAACCTAATAGCTTAGTAATATTTTGTCTTTCTATAATAAAAGCTGTTGTTACAAAGTGAATATGTAGAAATATTGCGATTAATAATGCAATAAATCCAGCAACTAATACTTCTAGAGTTTGTGCAAAAACACCTAAATTAATACTGAAAATGTGAATAGATATAAATGCCAATATTGAAATAATTCCTAGTGCAAAGTAGTCAAAACTTTTAGTTCTTAGTACCTCCTTATCATCAGAATTAATAAGATCAAGAATAATAAATGAGTATATTGTAATAATAGTTAACACACCGATTATAAATCCTGAAGAAATTGGAGTTTGAACAAATTTTAATATTGTTATTAAAACTAATAGAGTAAAGGATATTGAAGAAACAAAGAAAATTGATCTTCTAGTTTTTATACTTTTCCCAAGATTTAATACTAATAATCCCAGTCCTACAATTATTGACAGTGCAATAAATGTTGTTCCCTGAGGGTTAAATGATGGCGCTATAGCACTACTTTGTTCATTTAATGTAATTGGGTATTCTAAAGGAGCCTCTTCTCTAAAGTAACTGTGAACAATGTTTAATGAATCAAAACTCGCCTTGGCTGCCTCTGAATCTAATATTAAAGCTCGCATTGTTGTTTCATTATTATCGTCTCTTATTAACTGTAGTGTCTTAGTTCCATCAACAACAAGATTTGATCCTAATTCTTCGCCACTGAAAAATCTATTATAGTATGTAACAAAGTTTGGAAGTATTCTTAACTCCTCTACTCTTCTCTCATCCACTTTTATTACTAGATTACTTGCAGTAATTGATGTTTGTCTTGTTTGTGAAGTTTCATCTCCAGCATCTACGTTTTGTTGAAATCTTAGATTATTTGAAAAGCTGACTGATTTTATATCAGAAACCTTAACATTGAAGTCTAATTGTGAAGATGGATCAGCTGGATCAACTAAATATCGAAAAGTAACATCTCCCTGTGAAAGTAACCATGATGCATAGTCCTCTTTCTCTGTATAATATCTAGGTATTGATAAATTTAGAATGTATGAGTCATTAACAATTTCTCCATAGACATCTATATCGTTAATTTGAGCAAATTGGATTCTATTATTAATGGTTTCAACTGCTTTCTCTAAAAATGCCTTTTTTTCTTCATTTGAAATTTCTTCTTCTCCAAAATTTATTTCGCCACTAAATTTTTCGCTAGCAAAAACATCTTTTCCTCTATCGAAACTACCATAATCAGCACCGATTCCTATTCGGCTAAAGCCTACTGAAGGATAAGTATATGTATTTCCACCAACTGTAAATGAGAACTCAGGAAGAGCTAAAACTATTAAAACTATAAAAAGTATAACAGTAAGGAAGATTTTTAATATTTTTGTGTTCATAGCTTTGATTATACAAAAGGTTTCTAAAAACTCAAAAGAAATTACATACTTGATAGCTTATATTTTGTTCCTCTTCCACGTCCATCAATCTTTAACAATTTTTTTCTAACTAAATCATTCAAGTCTCTAAAAGCTGTCATAGTAGATACATCCATCATATGACAATAGTCCTCTCTTCTAATTGTAGGCACTGTTTGTAAATATTTTAGAATCTTTAGCTGTCTTTTATTTAAGTTTAAGAATGGTTGTTGTTTAGATTTTTCTTCTTCAGTAATGAATTCATGAATTTCTTCTCTAGCAGTTATTAAATCATAGGCTAAAATAGAAGTAAATATATCTATCCAATGAGAAAGATCGTAAGTTTTTCTAACTATTTCGTAACCTTTAAGAATTTTTTCTTCATTATTAATAAACATTTGTAAAATTGAAGTATAAGTTTTTGAACCGAAACCATTTTTTAAGAATAAGTAATCCAAAACTGAGAGGATAATAAACTTATTTCCAGCTGTGAAAGGAGAAAGCTCTATTAACCTATACATAACTATTGCGATTCTAACAATTGGAATTATTGATGGGGAGGAATATTTATACCATTCTACTAATTCATTAATTTCATTTTCAATCTCATTTACATTAATATTACTATCTCTAAGTACAACATAGTTATCCCATCTTTCGTCAAGCTTCTCGTTGAAGGATCTAAAATTTGCTTCCCAAGTCTCTCTCCATTGATTAAGAATAAGCTTTGTTAAATGGAGAATAATCGGCTTATCAAACTCTGAATATGTATCCGCAACATTTGATCTGTTGAAATCTAAAACATTTTTAAAGTTTTTAATAATGACTGATCTTATTTCATCAATTTCATCTACTCTTTGAGAATTAACAATCTTTTCAGCATCTTTTAGTGTAAGTTCTAAACCAAGCATATTTGAAAAATACAAAACATCATATGCCTTATTTTTAGACAATAGTTTTTGTCGTATTGTGTATGATAAATCTAAAGTTTCAAGAGTAGTTTTACTTCGTTCTATTTTTACTAAATTCTGTACAACTTTATCGCTGTAATTAAATTTAGGTGTATACATATGAAATTTGTAATACGTAAATGGTATGTAAATGATAGCACCTAATTCTTATGTATAAAAATGGAAACTATAAATATTTTTAGTTAGAATACTTAAATTTTGAATGTTAGTAAATGTCTGAAATTACAAGTTTAGATATCTATATTGATCCACAAATAGAAGTGGCTGTATCTCTTGGATTTCAAATAGTAAGAAGAGAGCCTTCAGGATATGAAAGGTGTTTATGTAATATTAACATTGGTGAGTATGAGTTTTCTCCAGGTCAAAACTTTTCTATTAATGGTTTAGGATTAACTTATAGATACTCTAATGGTCAATTGTTTTTCTGGACTACAGAACGAGCTTATGAACCTAATGATATGTTAAAAATTGGAGTAAACGAGTTTACATTTTATATGAGAAAGGAGATATAAATATTGGTGAAGTTACTGAAGCTTAGATTGCATTTTCTTTAAAGCATTAATTTTTCTTATACCATTATCCTCAACGTGTACTAAGAATCCTTCGTATGTGTGATTTGAACCATCGACATCAGGATCGATCCATTTTTGATCTTGAAGAGGAAGATTAGGATCTACTATTTCAATCATTCCTTCTCGAACTCCATTGTTCTTTCCGTATTGCTCAGTTGAATTTATATAATGAATTTCTTTTGTATTTCCAGAATCATCTTTTAAGACTTTAGTAATTAGAAGAATATGACGTGAATTTTTCTTTTTCCACTTTGATCGTATTACATCTCCAGGTAAAGTTTTATTAATTTTAATTTTCTTAGAATTTTCTTCATTGCTAATAATTTCAGCACCTAATTTTTGTACTGGCTTTAAAAAGTAAGAGATTTTTCCTAGAATTGTTTTATTTGGAATTTTCATCTTCCCCCAAATAGGTTTACCAGTCTCATTAAGATGCCATTCATTTAAAATATGCATTACAAATCCAGAACAATCAATTCCAATTCCTCTATCAATTAAAAACTGCCTAATTTCCTCTTCTTTCATTTTTTCAAACTTTACTCCCTTTAGCTTCTCCCACATTTTAGCTTCAAGCTCAATTTCTTCAGGTGTACCTTTACCTACCATAGCTCTTAAATCCTTTACTCTATGCGCGTTTATAAAGTAAGGACATGTAACTTCTTTTCCTCCTAAATTTAATTTTCTATATTTATCTATTGATAACCAAACTGAATCTGGTAAATTTATTTCCTTCATAAATTAATTATACATAAATTTGAACTAGGATTAACTAACTTCTCTTCGTATTGTATTCATTGCTTCCAAAATCCAAGGTGAGGGTTGTTGATTCTCATTAATAATTCCATAGTTAAATTGCATTCTGCACAATTCATCTAAACCTCTTTTTGAAGAATTACTTTTTTGAAAATGAATAAGAAATGCATTCTCGTTAGCATCTTCAATTCTGTATCCAGTTTTCTGTAAAACTAAAGGCTTATCACCTTCTTCGTCCATATAAATTACGTTATCTTTTTGTTCAGGATGATCCTTACTCCAATCCATAGAAGAATTATCACTTTGTAATCTATAAACACCAGATATGAGGTTGTGATTACTCATAATAAGATCTTCTTTTGCTCTTAAGAAAATCTGAGAACCTTTTAATCTTGGCATATGATCATAATGAAATTCATGTTTTATATCTAATAGGTCTGCAATATGCATTAATAAAAGAGGAATACTATCGGTATTATTTAATTCAAGTTGAGTTTGGAAAGGTATATTTGCACTTTGTCTTGCATTAATTTCAATTAAATAAGCATTTTCTTCTTTAACAATCATATCTAATCCAAAGAGCCCTTTGTAATTATTACTGATTAATAATTTCCCGATTTTACTTATTTCTGTTGTCAAATCTACAAGTAATTCATCGCTGATTGCTTTCGTATAAAACCAATCAAAATCATTTCCTACAGTTGAGCCTGAACCCTTTGTAAGATCTGGAATTCCAGTAATTTGATATTGGAGTCCACCAATATAAATAGAATTATTAAAAACACATACATTTAGTGTTAATGGGATTCCGTCAATATACTCACTAATTTTTACAATATTCCCTGTATTTTTTTCTAATAAGTTCTGAAACTCATCTTTATTTGGAGTTATATATGTCCCAGAGCCTGTATGTGCTCTATCTTCCTGTAAGACAAAATTATCTCCGAACTCTTTTATAACTTCATCATGGCTTAATTCATGAAAATATTTACTTTTATTCTTAGGTGTTCTTATTGCTGTTGTGTTTAATAATGTAGCTTGACTTATTTTATTCTCAAAAGATTGGTGTAACTCGTAAGGATTTCCTAAAAGCTTACCTCCAAGGGATTTAATCTTATAATCTAGAGTATTTGTAGGTATAAAGGTTATTGCAAAAAATTCAGACCCATTAGTTATTTTTTTTATCCATTCAGTAACTATTGTTTGTGAAAGTAAATTTCCTGTAGATTTATGAAGAAGTTCTATTCCTTCTCTTTCTAAACAGAAAATACTTATTCCTTTATCTTTTAATGAAGAAACTATATCACTATCTTCAATGCAACAGATATGATAGTTTTCAAGTAGAAGCTCTAATCCTATTGCTCGTTCAGCTTCTCTAGTGAAATAAATTAAGGGTTTATCTTTAATCTTTTCGTTAACACTATCAAGAAGCTTTTTAAATGATTCCGTCATTACTTTATTTTGAATATTTTAAATCGTTTATAAGTATCATCAGGTTCAATATCATCAAAGCCAAAAACATTAGAAATAACAATAGAACCAGGTTTAAGCTCTTTAAAAAGCTTATCTTTAAGCTGATTCATTGCTGATCTATAGATATATAGATAAACAACATCATATTCTTTATATGATTCTTTAATAAAATTATTATTAATGAAACTCACATTTTTTTCTTTGAATTAAAGAAATTCAACAATCTTGAGAATATTGTTAAAAAGGGATTGATTTCAATTCCTGTAGATTTAAACCCCTTTTTAGATGCCCAGATTACTGTTCTACCATCACCAGAGCCTATATCTACAAATTTCTTACCTTTTGGATCGATATTAAATACACTCCAGAGTTCATCTATTTGTTTTAATCTTGATGGATAAAAAGGAGTGTCAATAAAGAAGCCTTGAAGTAAATAAATTGAAAAGAAAACCCATAATCCTAAAAAAGTGAAGAGACATATTATATATAGAATTTCCATTATCTTCCTGATGCAATCGTAATAAATATTGTATCACTGTCATTATTATATACTCTTAGAAATCCTGCTACCGATAATAGAGACGTATTACTTAAATTAATATTATGCTTTTCTATATATTCCTTTGCATTTAATATTTCTTCATTTGTAATACTTAATGCACCTCCATTAGTTTCTTTTATTATTTTATTAAGCATAGGTTTTCTTAACATAGATTTGTCTACAATCGCATCAGCTAGAGATTTTTCAACAACTTCATTTTCATCAAGAAGAGGATGGCAAGATTGAGTTTGAACGAAAAACATTCTGGGCATTTTAAGTTCATTTTCAATTTCTAACTGAAGTCCCTGTGCTATTCCTACTCCAGCTGTTCCTGAAGATGCTTGTATAAATACTACAATTTTTTTATCTCTATAATTTTTTATAATCTCTTGAAAGATTTCTATTCCTAACGACCAGTAACCCTTAACTATTTCATCGTCAATTGCTGATCTTAAATTAGGTATAGAAAGTTCTGAAGATAGTTTTGAACTAAAAGTCTTAGCTTTCGATTCAAAATAAACTTTATGAGTATTAAGAGCTAGTTTTTCAATAATTTCCTTTTTTAATTCGTTAATATCTGGAGAAACAACTATGTGCATCTTAAAATCACCAATATGATTTGCATAGGTTAAAAAACTTATAGCAGCATTTCCAGAAGAAGCAATTACAGCTTCATTAATACCTTTGGATTTTATAAGTGAAAGCTTATAAGCTGTACCTCTATCTTTCCAAGAACCGCTTGGATTCTCATCCTCTCTTTTAATATAGAGTTTTGAGTTATTTTCAAGCTCAATAATGTCTGATCTTATATTACCTTCATTTAAAGTAATCTTATTTTCTTTATTCAAATCCACACTATTTTTTATAAATCTATAATTCCAGATACTCATAATAATAATGCATTTACATTGCTGTTCATGATAAGATTATCTACAAAATATATAAATTTTACAATGTTTCTATGGACAACAACTCTAAAGAAGGATGGATAAAAATTGTGAATGGAGAATTTATGTGTAGTGAGTGTGAGAATACTGTTAAGCCTTTGACGAATACAGAGGAAGGAATGGTTGAAGCAAATCTTGAAGAAATAAAGAAACATCTGAAAGAGTTTCCAAACAAAGTTATTTTCGCTGTGTGTCCAATCTGTGGAATGGAATATATTTTTAGACTAAAGGAAGACGATCTTTGGCTTGAACCAAGCGAAGAGGAAAAATAAAAAAAGATAGTATTGCATTTGAATGGAACTATAATTCATTTATAGATTTGTGTTTAGACTTTAATATTAAACCTGACTATGTTGGTGAATTAATATCAGAAAAAGGTCTGCAAACTTATGTCTTTGAATATTCTGATAATAAAGTACTTAAAATTCCAAAGAATAACCTCTTAAATAAAATTACTAACTCATTTCAATTTGAGGATGGCTATAAAGTTGTAAAGAAATATTTGAGTGATTTTATTCCTAAAACTGAATTCTTAAAATCTAATCAGGGATTAGTTATCCAGCTTCAAGACAGGATTAGAAACTCTAATCATTTTTCGCTTAAGGATAAGAATAATGTATTAATTCTAAAAGAACTAACTAATAAGTTAGAAATGCTACATCAAAATGAACATTTTGTACTAGATATTATTGGAGGTGAAGCTTTTTGGCCATTTTTAAATAAGTTTATTCTTTCATTAGGAAATTTTAGAAATTCCGATCCTAGATTCAGTAATATTTTAATTGATCAAAAAACAATCTTTATTTAACAGACTTCAAGCTTTTTAACAGAAATATAGATTCTATAAGTTATCACAGCGTTATTACATCTTTGTATTCAAGAATGCATTTAATAATACAAAAGTCTTATGTTAATAAGTTTTGGAAGCTTTATTTTGTAACTCAGTAACTCCGATATTGTTATTGGGTTTCACAATTTCGTAAAAATAGTAGCTGATTTTCACTACTTTTGGTTGATATTTATAGTATAATAAATTAAGCCAGTAGTGCTATTAGAATGTCCAACAGCGCTATTCAGGTCTGGCAAAATCGCTTCAGCCCGTGGGTTGTAAGTTGAGCCAGCAAAATTTTTTGTCTTTTGACAAATTTCAAGCATTACTGGCTAATATTTTCAAAAACCTCCTCTTCAACGATACCTTCCTATTATTCTGGCTGCTCGATTACAATTGAACTGTCTGGTAAGTAGCTTGTAAAACATCTATTGTCTGAACTTTCATTAACGTTATAGTTAATAAGATAGACGATGTAAAGACTTTCAGATTCATTAAGTTTATCGAAGTTGTATGTTTTGTCAGCTCTTAATTCAAATCCGTCATGAGAGAAGTAAATGTCGTTTGGATTAAATGGAAAAACTTTTATTTGAGAACCATTAAGTAATGAATAATCATAAGGAAAATCGATTGAAGAACTAAATTTTTCTGAAAACTCTTCAAGGTAATGTTGACTAATGTTTTCAAATTCTAGAGAGGATTTAATAAATGCCCCTGCTAGATAATCACAATAAGACTTTTCATCAGTATTTAGGTCAAAACCTCCAATTTCTTTAAATTGAGATATAGTTTGAGAATTTTCAGGCAAAGCCATTAAGTTAAAAGAATTAAAGTATTCATCCTTATTCGAATTGTTCTCAAAAATAGCTGAGGGAAAGTCAAATAGAATTGAAGTTAAAACTAACGGGCAAATACACATGAATGGAATTGTAAATAAGAACAACGCTGTTTTAGGGTTAATCACACCGTCTAAAGTTTTCATTGTACTAAATCCTCTTTAATCTTTTCTAATGTATTATATAGTTGTTCTTTTTCATTTGTATTAAAACGATTTAAAACATAATCAGCACCACTTAGATTTTTCTTGATCTCAATGCTTCTACTGTCAATTCCTATTCTCAATCTCCAAAATGCTGATGTGTTTATTGATTTTTCGATAGAAATTATCCCATTGTGACCTTTTGGACCTTTATCAAATTGTAGTTTGTAACTTCCAAGTTCAATATCTAAATCATCATGTACAACTAATATCTCATTAGGCTCTATATTAAAGTATTTCATTATCTTACTTACTGATCTTCCAGAATTGTTCATTAAAGTCGTTGGTTTTGAAAGTATTAACTTGTGATCTCCCATTTGGATTGCAACAGTCTCTGCCTCAAATTTTGATTCTAAAGTAAGGGGAAATTCGCTAAAAGCATCTACAAAAAGAAAACCGACGTTATGTCGTGTATCGTTATAGTTATCACCAATATTTCCAAGTCCAACAATTAATCTTATGTCCTTGAAATTAAAATCATTTTGTTTCATTATTAAGCTAGCTTATACTTTTGAATTATAGCATCATTATAGTTAGATCCTTCGTCAAATTAAAGAAATAGTGTATAATCATCTCCGAATGACACAAATCGTAAAATATTGGTTTATTTTCATTTTAGTACTCGCGATCTTCTGCGTTTTTATTGAAGGTTCAGTATTAGCTCAAGTTGAGAGAAATAGCAGAATTGTTTCATTAACAGATAAGAGTGGTGAAGACCTTTGTAATGCTGTAAAAAATAATCTAGCTGTAAGATCTTATTATTATGCATTAAATACTGATCTTATAATTTCAGAATATGAAGCATTAAATTCTTCATTTAAAGATGCATTAGAGATATATGAAGAATTAGAATTTGAAACAGTTGAATTTGCAAGTCATATTCAACGGGTTGATAGATACATTGATGATATTGATTCACTAAAAATGGATGTAGTTATGAGTTTATCTGAAGCTTCAGAAGAAGTTTGTGTTGATGAGAGAGCTATGAAAAGATTCGTTAACGATGCATCTGAGTCTTTAAGAGATTTAAAACAAGAACTGAATGATCTAAACTCTTTTTTACTTTTAAAAGTTTCACCTACTATTCAATTGTTTAAATAAAAACTATGAAAAATCTATTTAATAATATCTGGCGCACAATTAAGGCAATCTTAATAATTTTACTTATAATTGTTCTTTCAATAGCAGCTGGTTATCTTTTAGGTAGCAGAGCTCTAGATAGAGATAAACTTGAAGATGAAATTAGAGCGGAATTAGAAAGTGAAGTAAGAGATGAAATTGAAGCTCTGGTAAGAGAAGATTATGAAGATCGATTAGAACAAGCAGAAAAATTAAGGGATGAAGAACTGCAAAGCATGATAGATGCTCTTTTAGATGATATTGATTCAAGAGTAAATGGAATAGATACTGAATCCCAGTTACAGGATTTTAATACTGAAGTTGAGTTTGGAATATAACCCTCGTTTATTTCTTAATCTAAATCTATGAAACCAACACGGGTTGTAGGTTTATTTGTTGATTCAAATAAATTGCTTACAATGTGGAGATACAAAGATGGTCGAGAATACAGAACTTTTATTGGTGGGACTGTAGAAGAGAATGAGAAGGTAGAAGAGGCGTTGAGAAGAGAAATGTTGAAGAGGTTAACTTAGAAATTAAGATATTTAAACTTCTTTTTAAAATTATAAACCCACATATAGATAAGCATGTGAAAGAGCCTCGAGAGGAACATTATTTTTTAATTAATAAATGGGACGGGGAAGTTAAACTAGGTAATCCTGAACTTTCCTATCAAAATAGAAATAATGTATATAGGCCTGAGTGGATCGATATAAATAATATTATGAATCTAAAAGATTTAGTTCCAGAGATTGCTGTTATAGAATTATTAAAGAAATTAAAGTAATGGAATTTTTTGATGGTTTTAAACTCCCTGAAGATTACATAGTTGGTAGTGATGAGGATATAAATGCAGTAAATTTAAGACAGATGGTTATCGAAATGAGTGGTGCTACACCGCTTGATGCTGGCTTTTCCAAAGAATTAGAAGTTAAAAGATTAAAAGAATTTAGAGAAAATATTTTTATCCCTCTAAGTATAATGTACGTTGATGGAAGACTTGGGTTGCTATTAGAAAAAGAAGAATTGCCATACACTGTAGAAGACTTTGCATTTTACTTCGATCATTTATCTGCTTTTATTAGAGGATTAAAAGAACCAAAGGATTTAACAAACGCTGATTATATTAATATACATTGTATTTCTTCCTTGTATATAATTTTAAGAACTAGAGGTGCGTTGAAATTAGATGACATGAAACCTTCGCACTTTTATAATAAGTATGTTGTCACAAATTGACATCAATACTATAATCTGGCATTTTATTATAAAAAATGAGCGAAGAAAGTACAGAATTTGATGCAATAGCAGGTCAGGATGAAGGCTTAACACATGCTGTCTTAAGACAATTGTTAGCTGAGTCATATGCAATGCAGCCTCAAACAGCTGGGGAACCGGGATGGGAAATATTTGTAAATCAACTTAAAGATGTTCGAGATATTTTAACAGTGATGTTAGATATGATGGATAATGGGTCGCTCTCGAATTACTTATATGAAGCTGATGTAAAAATTAATGATATAGAAATTGAAGATATGCTTGAGGGATTGAGAGATTTTATAGAGGGTCGTGCTAAATATGATAGACGGGATCCTTTAATATTACCTAGAATTTATCATGTCTCTAGGGCATATATTAAAATTGCACAAGTTTATCCAGATTTAATGTTTCCATCAGATTCTCCCCCTCATTTCGAAAACTAACCTAATGGATGGTGTTCTCTATGAGCTTGTTCTGCGAACTTATCCGACGCATGAACGTATCTCGATGTAGTTTGAAGACTTGAATGACCTAATAATCTTTGAATTGCTGCTGGATTTGCCCCTTCTTCAGCTAAATATGTTGCGAAGCCGTGTCTAAGACTATGTGCACTTGTAGGAACAATGATTCCTAGTTTTCTTCTATAATCTGCTATTTTCATTTGTATATAGTTTTGTGAAAGTCTTACAATATATGGATTTTCTGTAGCTTTTCTTGTTCCTTTTGTAGGAATAAACATAGCTGGGAAATCATCGCTTCTAAATTTCAAGTATTCATTAATATAAAAAATCGCTCTATCTGTTAAATAAACAAATCTTTGCTTTTTTCCTTTACCCATTACATAAATCTTATTATCAGCTAGGGCATTATTCTCAATTCGAATCATGTCTCGATCAAGAGACACAACTTCTGAAATTCTCATTCCAGTAGAGAAAATTAGTTCTAGAATAGCTCTATTTCTTGCAGAGACTATCGGATCGTTTTCAGCTTCACTTGGATATTCCATTAATTTAATAAGCTCTTCAAGCTCAGCTACCTGCTTTTCTTTCTTTTCTGCTTTAATCATTTTTATTGCATTAGCAGGAATTGGAGGTTCTTTATCTATGTCTTCAAGAAAAGTTAAATAGCGTCTTAATGCAGATAACATTCTATTAACAGAATTATCTGATAACTGACCTTTGTACATAGCTTTCTTTTTCTCTGAAATCTCTGCTCTACTCTTATCTATTATTTCTTTTGTTAGCTCTTCACCTTTTTGAAATGCATGAAGAACTGGAATATAGTTTTGATCTCTTAAAAAACCTTTGTATTCAATAATATCTATTTTTGAAAGTTTATCGAAAGGTGTTTCTATGTAATACAGAAACGCTGAAAAGATTTCTAGATCTCTAGAATAATTGTCTAACGTTTGTTTTGAGTAGTTATCATTTTTTAAACTTATAATAAATTCTCTAAGATATGGCAATGTATATGGGCTTAGTGTGGTTCGACTATTTAAATCTTTTGTTCTTTCAAGCGCATCTTTCATACATTTAGTATAGAACGTTACTGAGTATAATTAAAGAGCCAACAGTTCATGCATGCTGTATAATTGTGTAATTTACAATATAAATATGGAAGAAAATACAGATCCAATAGCAGTAATTGAGGCCGCTTCTACCCCATCAGAGCCGGTTGAACAAAAAGAGTCTAAAGGATTAATTAGAAGATCTTGGGCTGTTATAGCTGCTGTTTTAGCAGTTTTATTTACAGTATTAGGTACTTTTCTTAAATTCTTTATGAAACTGCCAATACTAGGTAAGTTTTTATTTATTCTTATTCTAATATTTGTTGCTTCAATTTTTTATCTTTTTGGATTTGCCAACGGAGAGAGAGATGGTAGATCTGATATAAATGAAGAAGTTTATGAAATAACAGGATACGAAGTTGATGAACTTGATGAATTGATGGAACAAATAAATGATCTAAGAGAAACACTAAATACTTTACGAGAGATAAATGAATAAAAAACTTAAAGAAATAATTCAAAAGGAATACGATAGACAACACTCAACTTTAGGAATGATTCCATCAGAAAACTACTCTTCTAAAGCTGTTAGAGAGGCAGTAGGTTCTATCTTAATGCATAAATATTCTGAAGGTTATTCACATGCCAGATATTATGAAGGAAATGAAGTTATTGATGAATTAGAAGATCTAGCATTAGAGATGGTTTTAAAAGTTATGTTGAAACATGATAAAGCAGAAGTACAATCTGACTGGCATGCAAATGTCCAAGTTTTGTCAGGAAGTAATGCAAATTTAGCTGTTTATACTTCTATTTTAAAACCGGGAGATAAGATTTTAAGCATGTATTTGCCCGATGGAGGACATTTAAGTCATGGATGGAGCTACAATACAAAAGGTGCAAATAACAAACCGCAAACTTCAAATTTTAAAAATGAAGGAATTGCGTATTTAGGAGGGAAGAGAAAAGTAAATTTCACCTCTAAGATGTTCGACATAGTTCAATACAAAACAGATCCAGAAACATTCTTATTTAATTATGATGAAATTGAAAAACTTGCGCTAGAGTTTAAACCTAGGTTAATAATCACTGGTGGAACTGCATATCCTAGAAATATTGACTATAGAAGAATGAGAGAGATCGCTGACAAAGTTGGAGCTTATTATCACGCAGATGTAGCTCACGAAGCTGGACTAATCGCTGGAGGATCAGTTCCTTCACCATTTGAATATGCAGATTTTGTAACATTCACGACACATAAAACTCTAAGAGGACCGAAAGGAGCTGTTGCTATGTGTAGAAAGAAGTTCGCTAAGAAACTCGACCGAGCTGTTTTCCCTGGACTTCAAGGAGGACCTTTTAATCATACAATTGCTGGAATAACTCAAGCACTTTTTGAAGCTGATACTCCTGAATTCAAACAATACTCTGATCAGGTTGTAAAGAATGCAAAAGTTCTCTCTGAAGAATTAATAAAGTACGGATTTAATGTAATTTCTGGTGGAGCAGATAAACACTTAGTTTTAATTGAGGTTTTATCTAAAGGATTTCATGGCGCAATGTTCGCTCAGGCACTTGCATCTATTGGAATTATTGCAAATAAAAACACAGTTCCTTACGAAAAAGGAAGTCCTGTTAACCCCTCAGG